>DATJSI010000031.1 GCA_035504215.1 Mycobacteriales bacterium | reverse complement strand
CGAACTCCCCTACCAGCGTCTTGCCCGCTCCGGTCGGTGCGGCGACGAGCACTCCGTGGCCGCGTTCGAGGGCCTCGCAGGCGGCGCGCTGGAACAGGTCGAGCTCGAAGTCGTAGCCGGCGGCGAAGTCGGCCAGCGCGGGATAGTCGCCCCGGCGTCGCGCCGCGGCGTACCGCTGCGCGGGGCTGGCCATGAGTCCAGACTAGGTTGCGGCGTCAGGCGAGGATCTGCACCGCGCCCGGCACGCACTCCGCCGTGATCGGCAGCTCGGCGAGATACTCGCCGTCGGCGTACGCCGTCACCCCGTCGGCTTCCAGCCGGACTTTCTCGGCTCGCCGGGTCGTCACGGCGGGATGGTTGGTGTGCGTGCCCTTGTAGACCTTCGGGAAGGTCTTGAGGAACTCGGGCTTGCTGACCGGCCCGAGCACTGTGACGTCGATCAGGCCGTCGGTGAGGTCGGCGTCCGGGCACACCAGCATGCCTGCGCCATAGGACTTGGCGTTGCCGAGCGCGACCAGCATCGCCTCGGTCTCCCACGGCTCGCCGTCGTCGAGGAGCAGCCGGAACGGCAGCGGCTTGAACACCCTGAGCTCGGCGAGGATGGCCAGGTTGTAGCGGGCGCGCCCGCGGGGCCAGGTCAACCGGTTGGCCCGGTCGTTGACCCGCGAGTCGAAGCCGGCTCCGAGCACGCAGCCGAACCACCGGTCGCCGACGCGTACGGCGTCCATCGCCCAGGCGCCGGCACCGGAGAGACGTTCGGCAATGAGCCCGGCGGCGGCGACCGGATCCTTCAACGGCAGGCAGAGCGTCTTCGCGAGGTCGTTGCCGGTGCCCGCCGGGATGATGCCGAGCGGGGTTGATGTGCCCGCGACGGCGTTGACGGCAAGATGCGCCATCCCGTCTCCGCCGAGCGCGACGAGGGCATCGCAGCCGCTCTCGACCGCCCTGCGCGCGAGCCGGAGCGCGTCGTCGGCATCGTGACCGACCAGGATGCTGACGTCAGCGCCGGCCTCCTGGAACCGCCCGGCGACGTGCGCGACGACGGCGCGAGCCCGCCCCTTGCCCGCGGTCGGGTTGACCAGTAGCGCGATGTCCATCCTCGGTCGTTCCCCCTCGCCACTCGCTTCGGTCACCGGGCACGAGGCGTCACGGAACCGCCGGCTCGTCGTCGATCGGCGCCAGCTCGTCATCGGACAGGTCCGGGTACATGGTCGACGGGCGGCGCGCCACCCGGCGGTCGTGCGCGGTCGCGATGCCCGCCGCCACGCCGTACAACAGGCACATCGGCACTGCCAGCGCGCTCATGGTGAACGGATCCTGGCTCGGGGTGGCGACTGCGGCGAACACGAAGATCCCGAAGATGACTGCCCGCCAGTGGTGGCGTAGCCGCTGCGCCGAGACGATACCCACCAGGTTCAGCATCACCACCAGTAGTGGCAGCTCGAAGGAGACCGCGAAGATCAGAATCATTGCCACGACGAACGACAGGTAGCTGTTGAAGTTCAACAGCGGGGTGAGCCCGCCCGTGGCGAAACCGAGCAGGAAGCGCAAACCCTTGTGCAGGGTGAGGTAGGCGAAGGCAGCGCCCATGGCGAACAGCAGGACAGATGACGCCACGAACCCGGTGGCCCAGCGCTTCTCGTGGGTGTACAGGCCGGGGGTGACGAACCGCCAGATCTGATAGAGCCAGATCGGCGACGCCGCCAGCACGCCGGCGTACAACGCCACCTTCAAGGTGACCGTGAACGGGTCCAGCACCCCGCCGACGACCAGCGTGCAGCGGTTTTTGACCAACCGGTAGCGCACCGGCAGCGAGCAGTAGGGATGGGTCACGAAGTGCATGATGTGAGCGTGGAAGATGTACGCGACGATCGTCGTCACGAGCACCGCTGCCACTGACACGATGACGCGGTGGCGAAGCTCTGTGAGGTGCTCGGCCAGCGTCATCCGGCCGTCGGGCGTGCGCCCGGCTCGTGCCCGCGCCGGGCGGGGCATCTTCACCGGCGTTGCCCCGGAGATTGACTACTGCGGCGGAGGCGACTGATCGCCGGAGGCTACTGGCTGCGGCGGCGGGTCGGAAGTCACGGCCGGAGCGACCGGCGCTGCGGGGGCAACCGGCAGCGCGGCCTGCTGCACCGGTTGGGCCTTGGTGCCGTCGTCGTCGTGCAGGTCCTTGAGCTCAGTCTTGAGAATGCGCGCTGAGCGGCCCAGCGATCGGGCCGCATCCGGGAGCTTCTTGGCACCGAACAGCAGCACGAACACGGCGGCCACGATCAGCAGATGCCACGGCCCGAACTCGCCCATGAGAGTTCCTCTCGATCGACGTCCCGAGTGTACTTCGCGGGAACTGGGTCAGCGGTTCGGCGGCGCGATTCGCGCCAACTCGTCAGTAACCGCCGTAATCTTCGCGCCAGCCGCGCTCAGATCGCGAGCGAACTGTCTGACCTGGCGCCAGAGCCGGAAGGCCAACCCGGCGAGCACGGCGAGCCCCAGCACGCCGATGCCGACGTAGAACGCAATCCAGCCGGCCATGCGGCGAGTGTAAACAGCCGTACCGCGCCTCGTGCCGCAAGCGGCGGGTGGCTCAGCGGTGAGCGGAAGCGGTGGCGCGAGCGGCGAGCAGGTCGTCGCGGTCCAGCTGGAGTACGAAGTCGAGCAGGTCGTCGTAGGTGAGCGTCGGGCCGGGCTTGGGCTCGATCGCCTCGGCCGGCACCTCCCACACCTCGGCGCGCACCCCACCGGACATCAGCAGCGAGACGATGTGGTCGTCGGCGGGCTTGCGCACCGACTCCTCGCACTCGGGGCAGATGAACGAGTAGTACGACAGCGGACCGTGGCTGCACACCCGCAGGGAGATGTCGCCGCTGGTGAGCTCTACCTCACCGCAGCTGGGGCACGAAGCCTTGATTGTGGTCATGGCTGCCGTCCCTCCCTGTCCTCGCCAAGCGGGCTGCTTGATGTAGGTCATGCTTCGGCAGGAGTTCACGACGGCTTGAAGGCCGTTTGCCACGGCCATTAGTCCGGTTGTGCTACCGGCGGTAGGCGGAAAGCGTTGCAATTGCGACATCGCGCACCTCGTCCGCCAGTTCGGGCGGATCGATCACCCGGCCGCGCCCGGCCAGGCCGAGGGCGAGCCGACGCACCCAGGCGTCGTCGGTGACCCGGAGGCGGACGATCAGGCCGCCGTCGCCACGCTCGGTGACCGCTTCGCACGGGTAGTAGTCGGCGAACCAGCGCACGCTCGGGTCCAGAGAGAAGGTCACCAGCCGGTCGTCCGCAGCCGGGGTGAGCAGCCCGGCGCCCAGCGCCCGCCGGCGGGTCTCGTCGGTGACGTCGACCGCGGTGTCGAGGACTGAGATCTCCAGCACCCGATCGAGCCGGAAGGTGCGCAGGTCATCGACGAGGTAGCACCACCCGGCCAGGTAGGCCCGGCCGTCGGTGGTGAACAGGCGCAGCGGGTCGACCTCGCGGTCGGTTGCCTCGTCACGGGCCGGCACCCAGTAGAGCATCTTCAACCGCTTCCCGCGAGCGAGCGCGCCGGTAGCGGTCGCCACGACCCGCGCGTCGCTGTCGCTCGACGGTGCGCTGACGACCCGCTCGGTCGCGGTGCCCGCCGCTGCGCCGGCGGCGGCCTCGAGCTTGGCCAGAGCCCGGTCGATCGCGGTGCGCTCGACGATGCCCGGCTCCTCGGACACGATCCGCAGCGCCGCCACCAGCGCGAGGCCCTCCTCGGCGGTGAGCCGCAACGGGCGCGCGATCTCGTCGGCGTTGCTGAGCGTGACCCGGTCACCCTTCCAGGTCACGTCGATCAGGTCGCCGGGCCCGTAGCCGGGCAGCCCGCACATCCACAGCAGGTTCAGGTCGGCGCGCAGCTGCTCCTCGCTCACCCCGAACTCCCGAGCGACGTCGGAGACCGGCGTGCCCGGGTGCGCGAGCAGCCACGGGACGAGCGCGAGCAGCCGTGGCAGGTGGTCGGTCGCGCCGGTCACGGCGCATCCACGAGAGTCTCCAAGCGACGCACGACCGCCTCGCGCGCCTCGGCCGGCGCCTCGACGATCGCGTCGGGACCGTAGCCGAGCACCTGGTCCGCGAGCCGCTGGGCGTCCGGAGCCGGCACGGAGAGGACGTCCCAGCCGTCGCCGCCGTCGGCGACGTCGACCGCCTGCCGGCGCAGGCCGATCGCGCGGTCGCGTCGTACCTTGACCCGCGCGAACACCTCGTTGCCGGGGACGTCACTCTCCGACACCAGTGCGGGCAGGTCGACCCCTTCGGGTACGACGACCGCGCCCGGTGGGCCCTCCGCCTTTGGGTCGCCCATCATCCGGGACAGCCGGAACACCCGAGGCGCGTCGCGGTCGACGTCATGCCCGACGAGGTACCAGCGGCCGTGCCAGCGCACTACTCCCCACGGCTCGACCAGCCGGCGGCTGGCCTCACTGTCGGAGGCGCCGCGGTAGTCGAAGCTCACTCGACGTCCGGCCCTGGTCGCCTCGTCGACGGCGGGCAACGCCCCGCTGATGGCGCCGACACCGGGCTGGAGCCCTTCGGGCATCGGCGTGATCTCGACCCCGGTGGCCTCGAGCTTGCGCAGCGCGCGGGTCACCGGTCCGCCCAGCGCGGCCGACGACCAGACCCTGGCGGCCAGCGCGACGGCCGCCGCCTCGTCCGGCTCGAAGGTGATGTCGGGGAGCGCGTAGTCGTTGCGGGCGATCCGGTAGCCGATCTCGTCCTCCCAGCCGGTCATCGTGCCGGTCTCGAGCGGAATGCCCAGGTCTCGAAGATCCTCCTTGTCGCGCTCGAACATCCGCTTGAACGCGTCGTCGGACCGCGCGTCGCTGTAGCCCGGGATGATCTCGCGCAACCGCTCGGCGGTGATGAACGAGCGCGTGTGCAGCAGGCAGATCACGAGGTTGACCAGCCGCTCGGTCCGTTCTGCCGCCACGAGCGATGACGCTACCTCCCGAACCCGGCCGGTCGGACGCTGCCGCGGGGTGTCGGCGGCGTAGGGTCGCGATCCGTGATCCGCTGGCGCGACGGACGGGTGCTCGAGCTCACCCGGATCCGCGCCGGCGCGGTCGAGCTGCGGGTCGCGACTGCCGACGGCGAGCTTGCGGCGCTTGCCTACGCCGACCTGGTCGGCTCGCCGCGGCCCGGGGACCGGGTGCTCCTCAACACGACCGCGGCCGCCCTCGACCTCGGGACTGGCGGCTTCGCGCTCGTCGTCGCGATCCCGGACCGGCTTCCGCCCGACCGCACCGAGCCGGGGCACATCGTCAAGGCGCGCTACACCCCGCTGCAGGCCACCGTCCTCGCGGTCGACGAGCAGGACTCCCCCGACCACGACCGGCTGCGCGACGCGGACGACCTCGCCGGCCTGCCCGTCGTGGTGGCCGACCTGCACTCGGCCCTACCGGCGGTGCTCGCCGGCCTGCGTGCCGCCGGCGCCGCGCCTCGGGTCGTCTACGTCATGACGGACGGCGGGGCGCTGCCACTCGGCCTGTCGACCTCGGTGGAGGCACTGCGGGACGCCGGCTGGCTGGCCGCCTGCGTCACGGTCGGCCAGGCGTACGGCGGTGATGTCGAGGCGGTGACCACGCACACCGGGCTGCTCGCCGCGCGGCTGGTGCTGGGCGCGGACGTCGCGATCGTGACGCAGGGGCCGGGCAATCTCGGCACCGGCACGAGGTGGGGTTTCAGCGGGGTGGCATCCGGTGAGGCGGTCAACGCGACCGCAACGCTCGGCGGACGCCCGGTCGCCGCGCTTCGGGTCAGCGCGGTCGATCCTCGCGAACGCCATCGCGGCGTCTCGCACCACTCGCTGACCTCGCTCGGCCGGGTGGCGGTGCATCCCGCCGACGTCGCCCTGCCGCTGCTCCCCGGTGAGTTCGGTGCCACGGTCCGCCGGGCCGCTGCGACGCTGTCGCCACCACATCGGCTGGTCGAGATCGACGTGGCCGGCCTCGACGCGGCGCTTCGCACCAGCCCGGTGGAGCTGTCCACGATGGGCCGCGGGCTCGACGACGATCCGGCGTACTTCCTCGCCTGCGCGGCAGCCGGCCGGCACGCTGCAGGTCTCCTGCCCTAGCCGCAGCTGGCCGGCCTGGGCTACATGCTGGCGATCAGCTTCTCGACGCGGTCGTCGACGGCGCGGAACGGGTCCTTGCAGAGCACCGTGCGCTGCGCCTGGTCGTTGAGCTTGAGATGCACCCAGTCGACGGTGAAGTCGCGACGCTTCTCGGTGGCTCGGGCGATGAAGTCGCCGCGCAGGCGGGCGCGGGTGGTCTGCGGCGGCACGGACTTCGCCTCGAAGATCTTCAGGTCGGTCGTGACCCGCTCGACCGCGTTGCGTCCCTCCAGCAGGTAGTACAGGCCTCGCCGCCGGCTGACGTCGTGATAGGCGAGGTCGAGCTGGGCAACCCGCGGCGAGGACAACGCGAGGTTGTGCTTGTGCCGGTAACGCTCGATCAGCTGGTGCTTCATCACCCAGTCGATCTCGCGGTCGACCAGGCCGAGGTCGCCGGTGTCGACCGCCTTCAGCGTCCGCTCCCACAGCTCGAGCACGTGGTTGGTCGTGGCGTCGCCACCGCGTCGCTGGACGAAGTCGCGCGCCTTCACGAAGTACTCCTGCTGGATGTCGAGCGCGCTTGCTTCACGCCCGTTGGCCAGCTTGACGGTACGGCGGCCGGTGATGTCGTGGCTGACCTCGCGGATCGCGCGGATCGCGTTCTCCAGCGTCAGGTCTCGCATCACGACACCGGCCTCGATCATCCGCAGCACGAGGTCGGTCGTACCGATCTTCAGCAGCATGGTCGTTTCCGACATGTTGCTGTCGCCGACGATGACGTGCAGCCTTCGGAACCGCTCGGCATCGGCGTGCGGCTCATCGCGCGTGTTGATGATCGGGCGGCTCCGTGTGGTCGCCGACGAGACGCCTTCCCAGATGTGCTCGGCGCGCTGGCTGACGCAGTAGACCGCCCCGCGCGGCGTGAGCAGCACCTTGCCGGCGCCGCAGATGATCTGCCGGGTCACCAGGAACGGGATGAGTACGTCGGCCAGCCGGCTGAACTCGCCGTGCCGGCCGACCAGGTAGTTCTCGTGACATCCGTAGGAGTTGCCGGCGGAGTCGGTGTTGTTCTTGAACAGGTAGATGTCGCCCGCGATGCCTTCCTCACGCAGCCGTCGCTCGGCATCCATCAGCAGGCCTTCGAGGGTCCGCTCCCCCGCCTTGTCGTGGGTGATCAGCTCGACGATGTCGTCGCACTCGGGTGTCGCGTACTCGGGATGCGAGCCGACGTCGAGGTAGAGCCGGGCGCCGTTCTTGAGGAAGACGTTGCTGCTGCGGCCCCACGAGACCACGCGGCGGAACAGGTAGCGGGCGACCTCGTCCGGCGAGAGACGGCGCTGACCGCGGAACGTGCAGGTGACGCCGTACTCGTTCTCGAGGCCGAAAATCCGCCGGTCCACGAGTTCAGACTATGGGCCCCCGCAGCGAATCTCCCGCAGGCAGCGCCTAACGGCGGACTCAGGACGACTGCAGCAGGGGCGCGACCTGGGCGTCGGTGAAGCGCCGGAACGTGCGTCGCGGCCGCGTTCGGTCCAGCACGGCCACCTCGAGCTGCTCGGCCGAGATGGTCCGGGTGGTCTCGGTGTCCGCCGCGCCGAGCGCGCGGACCGCCAACCGCAGGCCCTCGTCGAACGGGATGTCGTCGCGATGCCCTTCGCGCAGCGCGGCGCCGATCGTGTCCGCCGACCCACCCATGACGACGACGCCGTGCTCGTCGGCCACGCTGCCGTCGTAGGTAAGCCGGTAGAGCTGGTCCTCCTGCGCGGTCTCGCCGATCTCCGCCACGGTGATCTCGACCTCGAACGGCTTCTCGCCGCCGCTCGAAAAGATCGTTCCGAGAATCTGCGCGTAGGTGTTGGCGAGTGCCCGCCCGGTGACGTCCCGACGGTCGTAGGAGTAGCCCCGAAGGTCGCACATGCGTACGCCGGCGACGCGCAGGTTCTCGAACTCGTTGTACTTGCCAACCGCCGCGAAGGCGATCCGGTCGTAGATCTCCGAGATCTTGTGCAGTGCGGTGGAGGGGTTCTCCGCCACGAACAGGATGCCGTCGGCATAGCTCATCACGAGAACGGCGCGACCGCGGGCGATGCCTTTGCGGGCGTAGTCGGCCCGGTCCTTCATGATCTGCTCGGGTGAGACATACCCGAAGGGCATCGTCACGGCGGTCAGGCTGCCTTTCTCGTCGAGTCGGTCAGGTTAGCGGAGCGGAGCCGACGGGCCGCCCGGACTGGTCATCCGCTCGGCGACCACCTGCTCGGTGACGGCGGCGACCTCCTCCTCGCTCAGCTTGCGGAACCCGTCCGCCGACACCGCCGCGATCACCGGGTAGATCCGCCGCGTGAGGTCGGGTCCACCGGTTGCGCTGTCGTCGTCCGCGGCGTCGTACAACGCGTGTACGGAGGCGAGCACGGCGTCGCTTTCCACGAAGTCGTCGCGGTAGAGCTTCTTCAGGGAACCGCGCGCGAACACACTGCCGGACCCGACGGAGTGGAAGCTGTGCTCCTCGTAACGGCCGCCGGTCATGTCATACGAGAAGATCCGGCCGGCCTGCGTCGGCGAGTCCGCTTCCAGGTCGTAGCCGGCGAACAGCGGCACGGCACCCAGTCCTTGCATCGCCATCGGAAGGTTGTTGCGGATCAGCAGCGCGAGCCGGTTGGCCTTGCCCTCCAGGCTGAGGGTGACCCCTTCGATCTTCTCGTAGTGCTCGAGCTCGACCTGGAACAACCGGACCATCTCGACCGCGACGCCAGCAGTGCCGGCGATGCCGACGGCGGAGAACTCGTCGCCCTGGAAGACCTTCTCGATGTCGCGCTGGGCGATCATGCTGCCCATCGTGGCTCGGCGGTCACCGGCGAGGATGACGCCAGCGGTGTGCGTCACGGCGACGATCGTCGTTCCATGCGGCGCCTCGATCGGCGTGCTCCCGTGTCCGGCGACGGCGCGCTGTCCGGGCAGCAGCTCGGGCGCATGCTGGGCCAGGAAGTCGCTGAACGAGCTGCCCGGCGCGAAGAAGGCCGGCGGCAGGGTGGCGTGGTCAGGAGTCTGCACGGCGCCAGCCTGCCACG
>DATJSI010000030.1 GCA_035504215.1 Mycobacteriales bacterium | reverse complement strand
GACCTGCTCGAAGATCGCGCCGGATGACGAGACGACCTGCTGCTGGTTGATGCCCTGGATGTGGTCGCGCTTGGATGGCGCCGTATCGCCGGCGATCACCAGCGTCGCGGTGCGCGACCGGACACCCTCGACCAGAGCGGTCACCGTGTTCGTCAGCCCCGGCCCGTGGGTCACGGTGGCCACGCCGAGCCGGCCGGTCGTGTTGGCGTACCCGTTGGCGGCCAGCACGGCACCACCCTCGTTGGCCATCGAGAGATACCGGCCGCCACCATACAGACGGTAGCTGTCAATCAAGAACAGATTCCCGTCGCCGAGCACACCGAAGACGGTGTCGGTTACGTGGGCGAGAGCGCGGCCGAACGCTTCATGAAAGATCATCGAAGCCAGCCCCCGTTTCTGGTTAAGGGACGAGAACGGCGCGACCCAGAAGACGCCCTGCCCTCATGTCAGCAATTGCCTCGTCGTATGCATCCAGCGGGTAGGACCGATTCTCCAACTTGACGTATCCGTCGACCGTGAGCTGAACGAGATCAACCAAGTCGAGATACGTACCGACCTGGCACCCGGCCGTCCGTTTCTCGCCATTGACCAGGTGGCCGGTCGGCAGCTCGATCGTCCCGCCGTAACCGACGACGTAGTGCGTGCCCTCCTGGCCAAGCATCGCCCCGGCGTCCTTCTCGGCGCCATCTTCACCGACGAAGTCGATCACGGCCGTCGCGCCGCCGTTGGTGATCTCGACGACCTTCTCGACCTGAGTCCCGTCGGAGAGAACGACGTTGTCGGCCCCGAGCTCGGTAGCCAGTTGCAGCGACATCTCCCGGGTATCGACCGCGATCACGCGCGCCGGCGTCATCGCCTTCAAGCACTGGATACCGATATGCCCTAGCCCGCCGGCGCCGAGCACGACGACCGACGTGCCCGGACCGAGCGTCGGCACCGCCTTCTTGACCGCGTGGTAGGCCGTCAGGCCCGCATCGGCATGCGCGGCAATATCCGCCGGGGCGATACCGGCCGGCAACGGGACGACCGCCCGGGCACTCGTCTTCAGGAACTCGGCCATGCCGCCGCTCGCGGTCAGGCCGGGAAACTTGTAATCGCTGCACAGCATGTCGACGCCCGCGCGGCAGGCGCGGCAGAACCCGCAGCTCATGAACGGGTGCATGATCACCGCGTCACCGACGGCGACGTTGAAGACCGCCGACCCGACTTCGCTGACCCAGCCCGCGTTCTCGTGCCCGAGGATGAGCGGGAGCGGCAGACCCATCTGCCCGTCGGTGATGTGGATATCCGTACGGCACAGGCCGGCACCGCCGATCCGCACGATCACGTCCCAGGGACCGGTGATGATCGGTTCTGGCACGTCGTCGAGACTCGGCGATCCCCCTTGCTCCGAGAGCTGAACCGCCTTCATCTAGGCCGACCCGCTCTCACTCGTTTGAGTAGGTACCGACAACCCGCGCCTGGTTGATGACGTCCGGATCGATCTTCTTCAGCAGATCCCAGGTACCCAGGCCCGGCTCGAGCTCGAGGTTGTTGCCGATCGCGTAGACATGGAAGTGATAGAAGTGCGTGCCGTGCCCTGGGGGCGGCGAGGCCGGAAACCAGCCGGGCTTGCCCAGGCTGTTCACGCCCTGGGTATATTCGTCGCCGCCGCCCTCGGGCAGTTCGCGAACGTCAGCCGGGATTCCGTAAACAACCCAGTGGGTGAAGCCGTCGATCAGCGGGGCGTCCATGTCATGGCAGACCACGGCGAACGAGGTCGTTCCCTCGGGAACGTCGGACCAGGAAATCGGTGGTGACACGCCGGCGCCGTTGTTGGAATGGGCATCAGGCATCCGCTCGCCGTGCTTGAAGGCGCTGCTCGACGCGCTCAGGCTGCCACCATTGAACTTCATGTGATATTCCCCTCACGTCACGATCAGTTCTCAGTATTGCTGTATCATAGCATTGATTAGCTGATGCTAGCCTGCCCGCCGGGCCCCGTCAAGTCGGCCACGCAGGCGCCCTCACCGGACATTCGCCATGTATAGAACTATCGAATCTGCCCGTCATGGATGTACGACAGCGGCGGGTGACCAGCTCCGCGCACGAAGCGTGGGTCCCAAGGCGGCGCTGGCCGGGCTGATCCGGCCGAGTGCGCTCAGCCCATGCGCACCGTGGCGCCTGCGTCGCAACAGGGTATGCACACGCCCGACATGTAAGCCGACTCGTCAGACGCCAGAAAGAGCGCCAGGTTGGCGCTGTCGCGCAACGACGGGGCGCGGCCGATCTTGAGCGGACCGGTGAACGTGTCGGGGTCCCATGCTTGGGACTCCTCGTAGGAACCGTAGACCACGGGCGAGCCGATCGGATTCATGAAGTTCGGCGACATACCGAGCATCGGGCACAGCGCGTTGACCCGGATGCCGTAGGCGCCGAGGTCGACCGCGAGCCCGCGCACCAGCCCGTTGACCCCACCCTTGGTCGCCGCGTACAGCGACCAGCCGGGGTACACGATGAACGCGGCGATCGACGACGTGATGACGATGCTGCCGCCCTTCGCCTCGCGCATCGGCGGCACTGCGTGCTTGCAGGACAGGAACATGCCGGTGAGGTTGGTGCCTATCATCCGCTGCCAATGCTCAACTGAGCGATTCTCGAACGCGACCGTGCCGTTGCCCTCGTCCGCGATGCCGGCGTTGGCATAGAGCACATTGAGCTGCCCGAACCGGTCGACCGTCGCCTTCACCGCGGCGGAGACCTCTGCTTCGTCGGCCACGTCGCCCGGCACCGCGATCGCTTCGCCGCCGCGTTCGACAATCTCAGCCGCGACGTCGTGCGCACGCTCGGCGACGATGTCGTTGACCGCTACCCGTGCCCCTTCGCCGGCGAACAGCAGCGCGCTCTCACGGCCGAGACCGGCGCCGGCGCCGGTGATCAGTACGGCTTTTCCGTCGAGTCTCATGGCGACACGCCAGCGCCGTTGTTGGAATAGGCATCAGGTATGCGTCCGCCGTGCTTGAAGGCGCTGCTCGATGCGCTCAGGCTGCCACCGTTGAACCTCATGTGATATTCCCCTCACGTCACGATCAGTTCTCGGTATTGCTGTATCATATCATTGATTCGCTGATGCTAGCCTGCCCATCAGGCCTCGTCAAGCCGGCGACGCAGGCACCGATCCGGAGAAGGGTGAGGTCCGTGTGATGGTCGGAACAGGCTCCAGCGGAGGCACTGCACCACTCATGCACGAGGCACCGTCGAGGCATGCGGTAGCCGGCTCCACGAGGTCGATGGCGGCGGCGCTTGACCGGCTCCTGAAGCCGTCGTCCATCGCGTTCGTGGGCCTCAGTGATAATTCCTCCTTTCTCGACACGGTCTCGCCCACATTCGACAGCGACGCCGAGATCTTCATGGTCAATCCACGCTACGAGTCAGTGGCCGGCCGGCCCACCGCACCCAGCCTGACGTCGCTGGACCGGCCGATCGACGCCGTCATGTGCTTCATGTCCGCCGAACGCACGACCGAGCTTGTCGAGGAGGCCGCCGCGCTCGACATCGGCGGTGTAGTCCTGGTCGCCAGCGGGTTCGCGGAGCTCGACACCGGCGGCGAGGCACTGCAGGCCCGGATTAGGGCCGCCGCTGCCGCGGCCTCGATGCCGGTCATAGGTCCGAACGGGCTCGGCTATGTCAACGTGCGCCGTCGGGTCAGCCTGACGGTTGCCAACCGCCACAAGCGCCGGCCCGGCGGTATCTCGGTGATTTCGCAGAGCGGCGCCCTGACCAGCGGTAGCGCGATGGCGGCGTGGCTGTACCCGGACTGCGGCACGAACATCCTGGTGTCCTCGGGCAACGAGGCGATCACGGATCTCGCCGACTACGTCGACTACCTCGTCGATGATCCGGAGACCACCGCCATCGGACTGGTGATAGAGAAGATCCGCAGGCCGCAAGCCTTCTTCGCCGCCGTCGCAAGGGCAACGGCCGCCGGCAAGCCGGTGGTCGCGCTCAAGCTCGCCCGGAACGAACGCTCGCAACGACTGGCAGCCTCGCACACCGGAGCGCT
>DATJSI010000029.1 GCA_035504215.1 Mycobacteriales bacterium | reverse complement strand
GTCCGAGCGAGGAGTACCCGGTGCCGAAGTCGTCGAGGGCGACGCGTACGCCGAGCGCCTTGAGGTCGGCGAGGACGGCGTGCGCGCGATCGCTGTCCTCGATCAGCGCGTGCTCGGTGATCTCCAGGATCAGGGCGCGGGGATCCATCCCGGTGTCGGAGAGGACGTCCTCGACGATCGCCACGAAGTCCTGGCTGAGCAGCTGGCGCGCCGACACGTTCACCGCGATGTCGACGCTCGCCGCCTGCTCGCGCAGCCATTGCGCCCGGTCGCGGCACCCGCGCTCGAGCACCCAGGTGCCGATCTCGGTGATCAGGCCGCTCTGCTCGGCGACCGCCACCATCGACATCGGGGCGACCCGGCCACGAACCGGGTCCTTCCAGCGCAGCAGCGCCTCGACCGCGCGGACCCGCCCGTCGGCGGCATGCACGATCGGCTGGTAGACGACGTCGAGCCGACCCTCACCGAAAGCCAGCCGCAAGTCCCGCTCGAGGCTGATCCGATCGGCGGTCTGCAGCGACTCCCGGAGATCGAACACGTGGTGCCCGGCCCCGCCGCGTCGCTTTGCCTGGTACATCGCGATGTCTGCGTCGACGAGCATCTGCTCGGTGATGTCCTGACCGGGTCCTGCGAACGCCATCCCGACGCTGGCGGTCACCGCGATCTCGACCCCGTCGAGCATGAAGGGGTTGCCGAACGACTCGCGGATGCGGGCAGCGAGCGACTCCGCGGCGCCCGCGTCCGTCAGGTCCTCGCAGAGGAAGACGAACTCGTCACCGGCAAAGCGGGCCAGGGTGTCACCGGGGCGCACGAGAGCACCCAGCCGACCGGCGACCGCCACCAGGAGGTCGTCGCCGACCTGGTGACCGTAGGTGTCGTTGATCGACTTGAACCGGTCCAGGTCGACGAACAGCACCGCCGCGTTGGTTCGCGAGCGACGGGCCCGGGCCGCCGCATGCTCGACCCGCTGGCGCAGCAACAGCCGGTTCGGCAGGCCGGTGAGCGCGTCATGCAGTGCCGTGTAGCGGAAGTAGTCCGAGGCAGCCCGCGCCTCGTCCCTTGCCTGCGCACTCAACAGGTACGCCGCGGCGACGTCGGCGAGGGTCTGCGCCGCACTCCGGTCCTCGGCGTCGAGCTCTCCCGGCACCTCGCGGTAGAGGGTGAGCGCGCCGAGCGCGACATCACTCTGGCAAAGCGGGAAGCTGAACACGGCCGCGCTCCCGGAGCCCAGTGCGGCAGCCGCCACCTCGGCGTACCGGTGTTCCGCGTGCAGGTCCGGGATCGAGACCACCCGGCCCGAGCGGAACGCCTCCACCGAAGGACCCTCGCCCGCACCCGCCTGCAGCATCTCGATCTGTGCCGCGAAGTCGGCCGAACCCGCGTGGTAGCGGGCGACGTCGTCCGAGAACACGGTGAGCCCCGCGGCCGAGACCGGAAGGACCTCGACGACGCGCTCGACGAGGTGGTCGAGGATTCGCTGGATCGGATAGTCGGCGGCAAGAGTCCGGGCGAAGTCGCGAAGGGCCGCGGAAAGGGCGTCTTGCTGGATCAAGCCACACATCCAAACACTGCGTTACACGGCCGCAGGGAAGTCCGGACGGGAGCGCGGAACGACACGCTCACGCTAACACCGCATACCCGCCGATTCGGGGCTCGACGAGTGAACCGGCGGTGCCGCGGGCAGAGTTCACCCAAACGGACTACGACGGGGGCTGACGAGACGGAGATCGCATGTTCCGCCTGTTGGGCTTGCTGCTTATCGTGTGGCTCGTGATCGGTGCGATCGCCGCCGGGCAGCGGCACTACTTCAGCAGCTCGGGGCCGACCTGCGCCCACGCCGGTACGACGGCGGTCACCATCCTCGCCGGCGTCCTCAACTACGCCGGCGCCAACCCGAAGGTGCACTGCCATGTCCCGCAACCGAGCAAGTGAGCGGCTTCAACGGAACCCGGACCGATGAGCGCGAGCGACGTACTGGTTGACGTGTTCGGCCGGATTCAGGAGCTCGTCGACCAGACCGTCGAGGGCTTGTCCGCCGAGCAGCTCGCCTATCGCGTCGACCGGCGGGCGAACTCGATCGCCTGGCTGGTCTGGCATCTGACCCGGATCCAGGACGACCACATCGCCCAGGCAGCGGGCGTCGAGCAGGTGTGGCACAGCGCCGGCTGGATGGACCGCTTCGGCCTGCCCTTCGACCGCGATGCGACCGGCTACGGGCAGAGCAGCGACGAGGTGGCCGAGGTGCGGCCGGCCTCGCCCGACCTGCTGACCGGCTATCACCACGCGGTGCACGACCAGACGGTCGGATTCGTCGCGACCCTCAGAGACAGCGAGCTCGCGCGAGTCGTCGACAAGCGCTGGGATCCGCCGGTGACGCTCGGAGTGCGGCTGGTCAGCGTGGTCTGCGACGACCTCGAGCACGTTGGTCAGGCCGCGTACGTGCGCGGGCTGACCGAGCGCAGGTGACCTGCCCCCGCCCGCCTGCTGCGTGATCTTGACGTTGGAGGCGCACAAACGCGAATTGTGCGCCTCCAACGTCAAGATCACAGAGAGAAGATGGGTCAGCGGTAGATGCCGGCGCGACCCGTCAGGCGCACGGAGATCGTCACCGGAATGACCGTCAGCACCAGCACCGCCATCACGACGACGTTGACCTCGGGCAGCTGCTGACCGAGCCGGATCGCACCGAAGATCCACAACGGCAGGGTGTTCTGCGCGCCGGCGGTGAAGGTCGTGACGATGACCTCGTCGAAGGACAGCGCGAAGGCCAGCAGCGCGCCGGAGACTACGGCGGTGGAGATCGTCGGCAGCGTCACGAACCGGAAGGTCTGCCACGGTCGCGCCCCGAGGTCCATCGAGGCCTCGACCAGTGACCCCGGCACGCGGCGCAGCCGCGCGATGACGTTGTTGTAGACGACGACGATGCAGAAGGTCGCGTGGCCGATGACGATGGTCATCAGGGAGAGGTCGATGCCGGCGAAGTTGAACGTCGAGTTCAGCGCGATGCCGGTCACGATCCCGGGCAGGGCGAGCGGAAGCACCAGCAGCAGCGACACCGCCTCGCGGCCGAAGAAGTGGAACCGGTGCACGCCGAACGCCGCCGCCGACCCCAGCACGACGGCGATCGCGGTGGCGCAGAGCCCGGCCTTCACCGACAGCCACAGGGCCGAGCGCACCTGCGGGTCGTGCCAGGCGACCGAGAACCACTTCGTGCTCAAGCCCGGGATCGGCCAGGCCTGCACGTTCGACTTGTTGAACGCGTAGAGGATGACGGTCGCGATCGGCATGAACAGGAAGAGCAGCACCAGCACGACCCACACCCGCAGCAGGACCGCACCCGCGCGCGAGCCCATCAGAACTCCCGGAACGCGCCGAGCAAGCGCGCGCCCACCAGGTAGATGATCATGATCACGATCGGAACCATCGCGAGCGTCGCCGCGAACGGCAGGTTGCCCGCGACGCCGATGTTCGAGTAGATGACGTTGCCGATGAACTGCGAACGCGCGCCGCCGATCAGGATCGGCGTGATGAAGTCGCCGAGGGTCAGCGCGAAGGTGAAGATCGACCCCGCGACGACGCCGGGCAGCGCGAGCGGCAGGATGACCCGCCACGTGGTCCGTGCGCCGCGCGCACCGAGGTCGGCGGAGGCCTCCAGCAGGCTGTTGGGGATCCGCTCGAGAGCGCCGAACACCGGAACGATCATGTACGGCAGCCAGATGTAGCTGAACACGATCCACATCGCGGTGTTCGTGTAGCCGAGGTGCGGGGAGCCGAGCCCGACCTTGGCGAAGGTCCAGTTGAGCACTCCCCCGTTCTGCAGGATGACGATCCACGCGTACACCCGGGCGAGGTAGCTCGCCCACAGCGGGAGCAGCACCGCGGCGAACAGCAGGTTGCGCACCCGCGGCGAGGCCAGCCGGGCCATGTAGAACGCGAACGGAAACGCGACGAGCACGTCGGTGATCGTGACCAGGGCCGCCATGCCGACGGTGCGCCCGATGATGTGCAGGTACGTCGAGGTGAAGATCTGCCGGAAGTTGGCCAGGTTCCAGCTATGGACGAGCGCATTCGTGAACGGGTTCACCGACCAGAACGCCGTGATCAACATGACCACGAGCGAGGCCAGGTAGATCACGAGGAACCAGACCAGCGGCGGTGACAGCGTCAGCGTCGCGCGCAGCCACGCGCGACGCCACAACGCCGCATCGATCCGGTGCCGGCCCCCCGACGCTGTCGTCGGACGGCCGGCCGCGAGCGTCGACAAGCCCGGTCAGCCCGTGATCTGCGTCCAGGCAGACTCCCACTTGATGTACGGCACGCAGTCGCTCTTGCCGTTGCCGCACTGGGCGAGCGGGGTCTTCCAGAACTTGATCGAGTTGAAGTAGGCCTCGGGTGCGTTCTCGTGGTACGCCGCACACGAGCCCTTCGACTCCTTGTTCATGTACGAGCAGGCGAGCTTGTTCGCGGGCGTCTCGCCGAAGTACACCGCCTGCTGAGCCTGCACCTTGGGGGTCGTCACCCACTGCATCCACTTGTACGCGCAGTTCGGGTCCGGCGCGTTGGTCGCGAGCATCCAGGTGTCCGCCCAGCCGGTTGCGCCCTCCTGCGGAATGGTGTCGGCGACCGGGGCGTGTGCAGCCTGAAGGGTGTTCGTCTGGTACGGCCAGGCCGCGCCGGCGATCGTCGTACCGCTCTGGAACAGCGTGATCTCCTGCGACGCCAGGTCCCAGTACTTCTTGATCAGCGGCTGCTGCCGCTTCAGCAGCGCGACGGTGGCGTTGAACTGCGGCTGGGTCAGCTCGTAAGGGTCAGTGATCCCGAGCGAGGGCTGCGCCTTCGACAGGTACAACGCCGCGTCCGCGATCTGGATCGGGTTGTCGGGGACGGTGAGCTTGCCCTTGTACTTCGGGTTGTAGAGCACCGACCACGACGTGGGTGCAGTCGGGAAGTCCTTCGTGTTGTAGAGCAACACGTTCGGCCCGAACTCGTACGACGTCCCGTAGTGCTTTCCGTCGATCGTGTTGAACGGCGGGTTCTGCAGGAACGGGTGGAAGTTCTTCCACTGCGGGATCAGGTTGATGTTGATCGGGCGCACGTCGCCGCCGTAGATCAGCCGAAGGTCGGCGTCGCCGGATGCGGACACGAGGTCGTACTGCCCGCCGCCGCCGTGCGCCATCAGCGAGACCATCTCGTTGGACGAGCCGGCGTACTTGGCGTTGACCTGGCAGCCGGTGGCGGTCTCGAACGGCTTGACCCACTGCGGCTGGGCGTATCCCTCCCAGGCGACGATGTTGAGCTTGCCCTCGGTCTTGCCGACCGATGTCGGGACCGCGTCGTTGGCGGTCGGGATGGTCAGCCCCGACGTCCCGCCACCGCCGGATCCCGGCGAGCCACCCCCACCACCCGAGCTGCTAGAGCCGCACGCGGCGACCAGCAGGGCCATCGCGGCAGCTGCAGCCGCGAGGCCGTACCTGTTGAGACTTCGCCGCTCGCGCCTCATCTGATCACCCTCCCTGTCGGTCGGCCGTCACTGCAGACGGCTCGATGTCATGCGCCTGATCGATCCGCCAGACGGCAACGACGTGCCTGCCGCGGTGGTCGTCCTTGCCGAGCGAGGAGCGCTCGAGGTTGGACCGGACGGCGATCAGCGAACCGCCTCGATCCAACGCAACCGTGTAGCGGGTCATCATGCCGAGGAACACGGTGTCCGTGATGACGCCGGGCTCGGCGACACTGCCGGCCGGCGCGGCGCTGCCGGCCGGCAACAGCTCGATGCGCTCCGGGCGGATCGACAGGTGCCGGCCGTCGCGGTCGATGAGGTTGGAGACACCGACGAAAGCCGCGACGAAGCCGGTCGTGGGCTCGTCGTAGATCTCCTGCGGGTCCCCGATCTGCTCGATCCGCCCGTTGTTGAACACGGCCACCCGGTCGCTCATCGTGAGCGCCTCTTCCTGGTCATGCGTCACGTAGACGAAGGTGATGCCCACCTCGCGCTGGATCCGCTTGAGCTCGATCTGCATCCCCTGCCGCAGCTTGAGGTCGAGGGCGCCAAGCGGCTCGTCGAGCAGCAGCACCGCCGGCTCGTTGACGATCGCCCTGGCCAGCGCGACGCGCTGGCGCTGGCCGCCGGACAGCTGAGCCGGCTTGCGGCTGCCGAGGCCTTCCAGCCCGACCATCGCGAGCACGGTCGCGGTCCGCTGGCGGCGATCGGTGCGGTCGACCCGGTGCACTCGCAGGCCGTACTCCACGTTCTGCTCCACCGACATGTGCGGAAACAGGGCGTAGTCCTGGAAGACGGTGTTGACGTCCCGGTCGTACGGCGGCCGGCGGGTGACGTCCGCGCCGGCCAGCTCGACCGTTCCGCTGTCCGGTCGCTCGAAGCCGGCGATCACCCGCAGCATCGTGGTCTTGCCCGACCCGGACGGACCGAGCATCGTGAAGAACTCGCCCCGCTCGACGGTGAGGTCGACGCCGTCGAGCGCGGTCACGTCGCCGTAGGACTTGCGGACGCCGGTCAGGCGGATCGCCGGGGTCGCGGTTGCGGCCGCCGCGCCGCCGCCCACGGTCGACTCACCCGTCCCGACAACCACCGACGAATCCTATGGCGTGACCCATCGGCGTCAACGGAAACCCGCGAGCCGTCATCGGAATGCAACGGATTCCGTCGTCAGATGCGGCGATCAGTGCGCAGCCACCGTCACGGCGTGGATCGCGAGCCCCGCCAGCGCCCCGACCACCGTGCCGTTGATCCGGATGAACTGCAGGTCGCGGCCGACCGCCAGCTCGATCCGGCGCGCGGCCGCGTCCGGGTTCCAGCCCGCGACGGTTCGCTCGATCAGCGTCGTGAGCTCATCGCCGTACTCGCGAACCGCGTGCACCAGGCCCCGGCGCAACCAGCCCTCGATCGTCGCCTCGAGCTCCGGGTCCTCCACCACGCGCCGGCCGACGTCCTGGATGAACCGCGAGAGCCGCGGGATCAGGCCGCTTCCCGCATCCTCCAGCGACGCCCGCAACGAGTCGGTGGCCTCTTCGACGAAACGGCGGAGCGGAACCCGGAAGCGCTCGTCCTCGAACAACCTGCGTACGGCGATGTCGACCCGCGCCGCCACGGCCGGCGTGTTCTCGAGGTCGCCCGCGAAGCTGCGCAGCAGGTCGTCGAGCCAGCGGCGGATCTCGTGATCGGGATCGTTGCCGATGGCCTCGAGCTCGTGCAGGGCGAAGTCGATCAGCCGGTCCACTCGCCGGTCGGTCATGAACAACCAGGCCAGGACGCTCTTCGACTCGAGGTAGGCCTTGATCTGCGGCCGCAGCTCGACCCGGTGCAGCGTGAGGTAACGATGCGCACGTGCCGCGAGCAGGTCGACCAGCGGGCGCTGCGCATCGCCCTGCACGGCGCGGGCGAGCAGCTGGCCGAGCACGGGGGCGTACGAGCGGCGGGCGGCATCCCGGCGGGCGACCGCGAGGACATAGTCGAAGACCGCGTCCTCGTCGAGCGCATCGAGGGCGACGGCGAGCACTCGCGCCGCCTCGGCGGCGAGCGCGTCCGCGCTGGCCGGCTCGCGCAGGAACGTGGCGATCCGCGCGACGAGATGTGCCTCGTCGAGATGACCCGCCAGCACGTCAGGGGTCAGGAAGTTGGTGGTGACGAACTGGCCGAGCTTGGTCGCGATGTCGTCCTTGTTCTCCGGGATGATCGCGGTGTGCGGGATCGGCAGCCGCAACGGGTGCCGGAACAGCGCCGTGACGGCGAACCAGTCGGCCAGGCCCCCGACCATCGCAGCCTCTGCCGCTGCGCGGACGAACCCGATCACTCCCGACCCGCCGGAGGAGTCGAGGTAGGTCGCGGCGTACCCGAGCGCGGCGACCACGAGGAACCCGGTCGCCGTCAGCTTCATCCGCCGCAAGCGGGCGCGAGCCGGCGCCGAGGGTGGGATCGGGGCGAGCAGCGGTCCCGGTTCGGGCGACATCACCCATGAGGCTCGCATGAGAGACTTGATCAGGGGTTACAAGCCCCGACAACCTTGGGAAAACCGACCCTGCGGAAATCCCCGCCGACGGGAGGTCGTCATGGCCCGCGCGCTGTGGACCGGCTTCGTGAGCTTCGGGCTCGTGAGCGTGCCGGTCGGAATGTTCCGGGCCACGGAGGACCAGACGTTCCACTTCAACCAGATCCACAAGGGCACGTCACACCGCATCCGGTACAAGAAGGTCGACGAGGTCACCGGAGAGGAAGTGCCGGCCGAGGAGATCGTGAACGGCTACGACCCCGGCGACGGCCAGTACGTCATCGTCACCAAGGAAGAGCTCAAGGCCGCCGCGCCGGGCCGGTCGGAGCTGATCGAGATCAGTGACTTCGTCGACCTGAGCAGCATCGACCCGATCTACTTCCGGTCGTCGTACTACCTCGCGCCGCGCGGCAAGGGGGCGGACCGCGCGTACTCCTTGCTCCGGCAGGCGATGCAGGAGACCAACAAGATCGCGATCGCCACCCTGGTCCTGCGGGACAAGGAGCACCTGGTCGCGATCCGGCCGGGCGAGCAGGCCCTCGTGCTCGAGACGATGTTCTTCCCCGCCGAGATCCGCTCTGCCGCCGAGGAGCTCGACAGCCTGCCGCAGGAGGTGACCTTCGAGGGTCGCGAGCTCGATGTCGCGAAGACGCTGGTCAACTCGCTCAGTGTCGACTGGGAGCCCGACCGTTACGAGAACACCTATCGAGCGCGGGTCGAGGACCTGATCGAGACCAAGCGCAAGGGCAACGCCGTGGTCGCCAAGGCGGAGTCGCGGCCGAAGACCAACGTCGTCGACCTGATGTCGGCGCTCGAGGCATCCGTCGCCCGGGCGAAGGACGGTGGCAGCAAGACAGCGGCACAGGGGGACGAGCCGGATCTCGCCGAGCTGACCAAGCCCGAGCTGCTCGCACTCGCCGCGGACTACGACATCTCCGGGCGCTCGGGAATGAGCAAAGCCGACCTGGTGGCGGCGCTCGCCGCGGCCGGCGCGACCACGAAGCGCAATCGGCGCAAGGCCAGCGCGACCGCATAGCTCGAGGCGGGACCCTTGCGCGGGCGGGCCGTGCCGCGCGACAATACGCCCGATTTATGCATTGAAAGCGCAATCGAACCTGAATGCCCGTGCGTGCTGTTGATCTCCTCCATAAGCGTTGAGCGACGGATGTCGTTCCTGGATGCATACTGACCCCGAGCCGACCTCTCCTGACCCCCGGAGGCAACTCAACGAGCCGATAGTCATCGAACGCGGGACCGGATCTGACCATGAACGGCACCGAATGAGTGAGCAGCTGGGGGGCGCGCAAGCCGCGAGCGGCGCCGGGGGCCACGGGGATGCGGTCATGGACACACTGCTGCGCCTGTCCGACTCCTCGGTCGACGACTACGACGTCGTCGGCCAGCTCCGCCTGCTGGCCGACGGCGGTGTTCGCCTGGTCGGCGGCGCCGCCGCGGTCGTGTTCCTCGGCGACCAGAACGGCAACCTCGCGGTCGCGGCGAGCACCAGCGAACCCGCACGGCTGCTCGCCATCGCCGAGCTCCAGCACGAGCAGGGACCGGGCGTCGCGAGCCTGGACTCCGGGCCTCCGGTCGTGGCCGGCGACCTCGCCGCGAGCCGGGCGATCTGGCCGCAGTACGTTCCCGCCGCCCGGGCCGCGGGCTTTCGCGCCGGGCTCGCCGTGCCGCTGCGCCGCCGGGACGAGCAGATCGGCGCACTCGAGGTGCTCTACGAGACGCCGCAACAGATCGACCTGACCCGCCAGCAGCTCGCGGCCGCCCTCGCAGCGGCAGCGGCGATCGGCATTCTGAGCCGGCGGCGGGCGCAGCAGGACCACATGCTCGCCGAGCAGCTCCAGCACGCCCTGAACAGCCGGGTGCTCATCGAGCAGGCCAAGGGCATCATCGCGGAGCGCCACCGGCTGGGGATGGACGGCGCGTTCGAGTCGCTGCGCCACCATGCCCGCAGTCACAACAGCAAGCTGAACGACATCGCCGCGCGGGTCGTCGCCGGCCAGCTGGATGTCCCGCCGGCGGTGCCGCGCCAGGCTCGCCCGCCGGCCCCGAGCTGAGCGCCGGAAACAAACCCGCCTGCTCCGGGGTTGAGCCCTTTGCACTCAATTTCTCCGGACAGAGGTAACCCATGACGGACCAGGTGACCCTGCCGGTGCTGCCGCTCGAGGACCTCGTGGTCCTGCCGGGAATGGTGGTGCCGGTTCGGCTCGATCACCCCGAGATCCGGGCCGCGATCGATGCGGCCCGCGCCGCCCGCGACCCGGGCGAGGACAGTGGCGGGCAGGTGCTGCTCGTCCCGCGCCCGAACGGCAGCTACGCCGGCGTCGGCACCGTTGCGACGATCGAGCAGATCGGGCGGCTGCCGGGCGGTGACACCGTCGCTGTACTGCGCGGCGTCGACCGCGTGCGGATCGGCACCGGCGCGACCGGTCCTGGTGCCGCGCTGTGGGTGCAGGCCGAGATCCAGGTCGAGCCCGAGGCCGGTCCCCGTGCGAGCGAGCTCGCCCGGGAGTACAAGTCCCTCGCGACCGCGATCCTGCAGCAACGCGGCGGCTGGCAGTACGTTGACTCGATCCAGTCGATGACCGATCCCTCCGCGCTCGCCGACCTCGCCGGCTACGCGCCTTACCTGACGAACGAGCAGAAGATCTGGCTGCTCGAAACCGTCGATGTCACCGAGCGGCTCGAGCGGCTGGTCACCTGGAGCCGCGAGCACCTCGCAGAGCTCGACGTCGCGGAGACCATCCGCAAGGACGTGCAGGAGGGCATGGACCGCCAGCAGCGCGAGTTCCTGCTCCGCCAGCAGCTCGCCGCGGTCCGCAAGGAGCTCAACGAGTTGTCCGGGTCGCCGGAGACGGAGGAGCAGGACTACCGCGCCCGGGTCGAGGCAGCCGACCTGCCCGAAGCCGCGCGCAAGGCTGCCCTCGCCGAGGTGGACAAGCTCGAGCGCACCTCGGAGCAGTCGCCTGAGATCGGCTGGATCCGTACCTGGCTGGACACCGTTCTCGAGCTGCCGTGGAACGAGCGGACCGAGGACGCCTACGACATCGCCGGCGCGCGTGCCGTGCTCGACGCCGACCACGCCGGCATGGACGACGTCAAGGAGCGGATCGTCGAGTACCTCGCGGTCCGCCGGCGCCGGGCCGATCGCGGCCTCGGCGTGGTCGGCGGCCGGCGCAGCGGCGCGGTCCTGGCGCTCGTCGGACCGCCCGGCGTCGGCAAGACGTCGCTGGGTGAGTCGGTCGCGCGCGCCATGGGACGGAAGTTCGTGCGGGTCGCGCTCGGAGGCATTCGCGACGAGGCGGAGATCCGCGGCCACCGCAAGACCTACGTCGGTGCGATGCCTGGCCGGATCGTCCGGGCGATGAAGGAAGCCGGCTCGATGAACCCGGTCATGCTGCTCGACGAGGTCGACAAAGTCGGCGCCGACTACCGCGGCGACCCGACGGCCGCCCTGCTCGAGGTGCTCGACCCGGCGCAGAACCACACCTTCCGCGACCACTACCTCGAGATCGAGCTCGACCTGTCCGACGTGCTGTTCCTCGCGACGGCGAACGTCATCGAGGCGATCCCGCCGGCGCTGCTCGACCGGATGGAGGTCATCCGGCTCGACGGATACACCGAGGACGAGAAGCTCGTCATCGGCCGCGACCACCTGCTCCCGCGCCAGCTCGACCGGGCCGGCCTGACGGCCGACGACGTCGCGATCGACGACGACGCGATCCGCCGGCTCGCGGTCGAGTACACCCGCGAGGCAGGCGTCCGGGACCTCGAGCGGATGCTGGCCCGAATCCTGCGCAAGGTGGCCGCGAACGCCGCGCTGGACGACAGCGCCGTACCTGCAACGATCGGCGCCGGAGACCTGGTCGACTACGTCGGCCGGCCGCGGCATCTGCCCGAGTCGGCCGAACGCACGGCACTGCCGGGCGTGGCGACCGGGCTCGCGGTGACCGGCGCCGGCGGGGACGTGCTGTTCGTCGAGGCCTCGCTCGCCGACATCGACACCGGTTCGTCCGGCGTGACGATCACCGGCCAGCTCGGTGAGGTCATGAAGGAGTCGGCACAGATCGCCCTCGCGTTCCTCCGGGCCAACGGCAGCGAGCTCGATCTCCCTACCGGCGAGCTCAAGGACCGCGGCGTGCACCTGCACGTGCCCGCGGGCGCGGTGCCCAAGGACGGGCCGAGTGCCGGCGTCACGATGACGACCGCGCTCGCGTCGCTGCTGTCCGGGCGGCCGGTCCGCTCAGACGTTGCGATGACCGGCGAGGTATCGCTGACCGGGCGGGTGCTTCCGATCGGCGGGGTGAAGCAGAAGCTGCTCGCCGCGCATCGCGCGGGCATCACGACCGTGCTGATTCCCGTGCGCAACGAACCCGACCTCGACGACGTGCCGGAGCAGGTGCGTACGGCGCTGACGATCATCCCGGTCTCCGACGTGCGCGAGGTGCTCGGAATCGCGCTCGAGCCCGCGATCGTCACAACCGGCGCGGCCGCCTGACCCGGGTGGCTCAGCCGCCGAGGTAGGACATCTCCGCCTTGGGCAACTCGGTGGCGGCGGCGCTGCGCAGCTCCGAGTAGCGGTCGTCGCGGTCCACCCAGACACCGGCGATCATCGCACTGATCTCCTCGTCGCCCGCACCGGAGCGCAGCAGCGCCCGGAGGTCGCGGCCGTGCTCGGCGAACAGGCAGGTGAACAGCTCACCGGTCACCGTGACGCGGGCTCGGGTGCAGTCCGTGCAGAACGGCGCGGTCACGGAGGCGATCACACCGATCTCGCCCTGCCCATCGGCGTACCGCCATCGCCGCGCGACCTCCCCACGGGTAGCCGGCGCGACCGGCTCGAGCGGGTGGGCGGCATCGATCCGGTCGACGATCTCGGCGGATGGAACGACCTGGTCACGCACCCAGCCGTTCGACGTCCCGACGTCCATGTACTCGATGAAGCGGAGCACATGGCCGTGCTCGCGGGCGTAGTCGACGAGGTCGAGCAGACCCGCGTCGTTGACCCCGCGCTGCACGACGGTGTTGAGCTTCACCGGCGTCAGCCCGGCCGTCCTTGCGGCGGCGATGCCGTCGAGCACCGTCGCGAGCGGCAGCCGGGTGTCGGCCATCCGGGCGAAGACATCGGGGTCCAGGCTGTCCAGGCTGACGGTGACGCGGGACAGGCCGGCCGCTCGCAGCGCCTCCGCTCGGCGCGCGAGCAACGAACCATTCGTCGTCATCGCGACGTCGTCGATCCCCGGAGTCCCGGCGATCATCCGCACGAGGGCATCGATGTCGCGGCGCAGCAACGGCTCGCCCCCCGTGAGCCGAACCTTGCCGACCCCGAGGCCGGCGAAGATCCGGACCAGCCGGGCAAGCTCCTCGTAGCTGAGCACGTCCGAGCGCGGCGAGAACGGGTGATCCGGCCCGAAGATCTCGCGCGGCATGCAGTACGGGCAGCGGAAGTTGCAGCGATCGGTCACCGAGAGCCGCAGATCGCGCACCGGACGGTTCAGCCGGTCGCGCGGCCCGATCCCGTCCGACGCCATGCCACGAGCGTATGCCTAGGCACCGTCGCCGGCCGCCGCCCGCGTGCTGGCGAACGCGATCTCGGGCAGGTCGTCCAACGGGAAGAACCCCACCTCCGTCGCGTCGTCGCCCGGCATCAGCTGCCCGCCCACGATGGTCGCCGCGAAGGCGAGAAAGAAGCTGACCCCGCTGCCGGGCTCGCCCGGATAGACGTCGATGACCCGGCCCACGGCGACGTCGAGCCCGGTTTCCTCGACCGCCTCTCGGCGGGCCGCCTCGCGTGGGCTCTCCGCGGCGTCCAGGAAGCCGGCCGGCAGCGCCCACTTCCCGATCGCCGGATCGACGCCCCGTCGGACGAGCAACAGTCGACCTTCCTCGTCATGGACGACGACGCCGACCCCCACCTTCGGGTCCCGGAAGTGCGACCGCCCGCAGCCGCTGCAGACCTGCGGCCGGCCCGGACCGGCCGGCGGTTCGAGCGGCGCGCCGCAGGACGAGCAGAACCCGGCGGCATCGCGCCCGCGATCGTCATGGGCATGTGAATCGCGGTCATGTGAATGAGAGTGTTCGCCGGCGCGGTCGGTCATCCACTCACCGAACCCGGTAGACCCGCCGGGCGGCGAGCGCCAGCCAGACGTCGCGGTACTGCCGGGCCCGGTGCAGTTGATCGTTCCAGCCGGTGCCGGTCACCCGGTGCCGAAACGGGACCGAGCACTCCAGCACCCGCGCGCGGTTGCGCAACGCATCGATGGTCAGACCGGTTTCCACGCCGAAGCCGCGGGCGAGCGGCTGCACGGCGTCGAACAGCTCCCGCGTCATGCAGCGCTGCCCGGAGAGGGGGGCGGTCGCGGTCCACCCGGTCGCCTGCCGGATCCCGGAGCGCGCGAGTGCGAGCACGAAGCCGTGCCCGCCGCCCGCTCCGGTCGCCGATAGGACCGCGATGGTCAGGTCGGCGGCACCCTCGAGCACGGGCTCGGCAAGCGGTCCCGCCTCGGCAGCCGAGTCCTCGAGGTCGGCGTCGAGGAACAGCAGCGGCGCATGCCCGAAGCCGGCGCGATCCGCCGCCCGCGCACCCGTCGTCATTGCGGCCCCCTTGCCGCGTCGACGCGGATGCCGGACGACCTGCGCACCGGCGGCAGTCGCTCGAGCACCCGTCTCGTCACGCGAGCCGTCGTCCGCGACGATGACCGCGCGCGCCGATGCCAGCGTTCGCGCGGCCTGCACCGTCGACCCGATGCGCTGCTCCTCATCATGGGCGGGGATGATGACGACCACGCCCGCCGCAGCGCTCGGTGGGCCAGCCATGGATTCACCCTGCCACAGACCGTTCATGGCACCGAGTCGATCGCGGAGTGTGACCGTTGCCGAGCAGGTCCTTGCCGAACTTCATCATCGTGGGAGTCAGCCGGGCCGGCACGACGAGCGTGTTCAATGCGCTGTCCGCGCATCCGCAGATCTGCCCGTCGACGACCAAGGAGACTCGCTACTTCCAGCCGGTCCGCTACGGCGAGCCACTCGCGCCGATCGCCGAGTACCAGAGCTTCTTCCGCCGGTACGCCGGCCAGCCCGTGACCATGGAATGCACGCCGGACTACTTCTACGGCGGCGCGGCGACCGCGAAGGCGATCAAGGACATCTGCGACCCGCGCATCACGATCATCCTCCGCGAGCCGATCAGCCGGCTGGTGTCGTTCTACCGGTTCATGCAGGCACGCCTGCAGATCCCCGCCGAGATGAGCCTTTCGGCGTACGTCGACCGGTGCCAGACCTTCACCGACGCGGAGATGAACCAGCGGGCGAACAACGTCTACACCGGGCTGTGGACCGGGCAGTACGCGCGGTTCCTGCCCGCGTGGCTCGCGGCGTACCGCGAGCGCTGTGACGTCTTCTTCTTCGATGACCTCGTCGCCGACCCCGATCGGCTGCTCGCCGAGCAGTGCGAGCGGCTCGGCATCGATCCGGACGCAGTGCACGTCATCGGAGACCTCGACAACACCTCCGACGGCTTCCGCAGCCGGGCGGCCCAGCGCGTCGCGGCCCGGGCGGCGCGGCACTCCCGAGCACTGTTCCGCCGCTACCCCGCGCTCTACACCCACGGCCGCCGCGCCTACGAGGCCATGAACCAGCGCGCGACCGAACCGGAGCCGGTGCCGGCGGCGCTGCTGCGCGAGATCACCGCGATCTACCAGCCGTGGAACGACCTGCTCGGCCAGCAGCTCGCCGACGCCGGGGTGGATCGCATTCCCGACTGGGTCAACCGGTAGCGTCGCCGCGATGTCCGACTCGATGAACACCGCCTCGGTCGAGCGCGTGATCCCGGCCCCGGCGGAGCAGATCTTCGCCCTGCTCGCCGACCCGCAGCGGCATCACGAGTTCGACGGCAGCGGCACCGTGCGGAACGCGAAGCAGCTACCGGAGCGGCTCGCGCTCGGGTCGCAGTTCGGCATGTCGATGCATCTTGGCCTGCCGTACTCGATGGTGAGCACCGTGGTCGAGTTCGACCCGCCGCACCGCATCGCCTGGCAGACCTGGGCTCCCGGCCCGATCCGTTACCTGGTCGGCGGGCGGATCTGGCGCTACGAGCTCGAGCCGGCCAACGGCGGGACGCTGGTCCGCGAGTCGTGGGACATCTCCCACGAGCGATTCCGTGCGGCGGTCCTGCCGGCCCGGCAGAAGACGATCGAGGCGATGACGAAAACCCTGGAACGGATCGAGGCAGTGCTCGCCGAGCACCCCTAGGAGCTCAGAAGTACCAGGGGTAGCCGGACCAGTCGGGGTCCCGCCGCTCGAGGAACGCGTCGCGGCCTTCGGCCGCCTCGTCCGTCATGTACCCGAGCCGGGTCGCCTCGCCCGCGAACAGCTGCTGGCCGACCAGGCCGTCGTCGATCGCGTTCATCGCGTACTTCAGCATCCGGACCGCCATCGGGCTCATCGCGTTGACCTTCGCCGCCCAGTCGAGCGCGGTCCGCTCGAGGTCGGCGTGGGCGACGACGGCGTTCACCGTGCCCATCCGATGCCCGGCCTCGGCGTCGTACTCCGCACCCAGGAAGAAGATCTCTCGGGCGAACTTCTGCCCCACCTGACGGGCGAGGTACGCCGAGCCGTAGCCGGCGTCGAAGCTCGCGACCTTCGCATCGGTCTGCTTGAACCGCGCATGCTCGCGGCTGGCGATGGTGAGGTCGCACACGACATGCAGGCTGTGGCCGCCGCCGGCCGCCCAGCCGGGCACCACCGCAATGACCACCTTCGGCATGAAGCGGATCAGCCGCTGCACCTCGAGGATGTGCAGCCGCCCCGCGCGGGCCGGGTCGATGGTCGCGGCAGTGTCACCATCGGCGTACCGGTAACCGTCCCTGCCGCGGATCCGCTGGTCGCCGCCGGAACAGAATGCCCACACCCCGTCCTTCGGCGAGGGACCGTTGCCGGTGAGCAGCACGCAACCGACGTCGGGACTCTGCCGCGCGTGCTCCAGCGCGGCATAGAGCTCGTCCACGGTCGAGGGCCGGAACGCGTTGCGCACCTCGGGGCGGTCGAAGGCGACCCTGACCGTTCCGGACTCCCGGGCGCGGTGATAGGTGATGTCGCTGAAGTCGAAGCCGGGCACGCGGTCCCAGGCCGAGGTGTCGAACAGCGGCCCTGGGTCACGACGCGAGGTCACCCAGTGATCCTAGGAAAACGCGGCAGAAGGCGAACTGCCGCTGACGGCAACGCCCTCGACCGGCTACTGCAGGTACCCCTCGACCTCGCCGATCGGACGCGCCGAGGCTCCGGCAGGGTCCTCACCGGCGTTGCGCAGGGCAGCGCGCTGCCGAAGCAGATCCCAGCACTGGTCGAGTGAGGTCTCGATCCGGTTCAGCTCGGCGAGCTGGTCGACGCTGTGGGCACTCTGGGAGCGCAGGTGGTGCTCCTGCTCGACCAGCTTGGTGATCGTCTCGTGGATCTGATCGTCGTCCATGGGGCAACGCTACCCAGCACGGGGAGCGACCCGGTCCGCGGTCCGACCGCAACCCCGCTGTGGCCAGTAGCGGCGTCAGGCTCCGACGTGGATCAGGTGAGTGTGCGGTGCCAACCCGGGAAGGCTACGACCGCGTTTGGTGACCGCCCAGACCGTGATCCGGTACGTCCACCCCGCGCGCAGGCCGTGCAGGGTGGCTGCACGAGCCGCCCCGGTCTTGGTGTCGACGATGACCGCCGGCGGCGTCTTGCGGTGCTTGATGTCGCCCTCGGGAATGGCCGCCGCGCGGACCCGGTACGACCGGATCCGGCTGCCGCCGTCCGACAGTGGTGCCCTCCACCGGACGTGAAGCGCGGTCAGATGGCTCTTTGCGCGC
>DATJSI010000028.1 GCA_035504215.1 Mycobacteriales bacterium | reverse complement strand
CCGAGGTTGTGCGCCTCCAACGTCAAGATCACCGAAGGGGTGCGCGGTTGAATGTGCGGTGTGCCGTTGGTGATCGCCGCTACGCCGATCGGCGACCCTGCCGATGCGTCCCCGCGGTTGCGAGCCGCGCTCGAGAGCGCCGATGTCGTCGCGGCGGAGGACACCCGGCGCGTGCATCGGCTCGCCACATCGCTCGGGATCCGGATCGGCGGCCGCGTCGTCGCCGTCTACGACGCGGTCGAGCAGGGCCGCGCCGCCGGGCTGCTCGACCGGGTCGCCGACGGCGACACGGTGCTGCTCGTGTCCGATGCAGGGACGCCGCTCGTTTCCGACCCCGGATATGTCCTGGTGACCGGCGCCATCGCGCGCGGGCTCGCGGTGACTGTCCTGCCCGGGCCGTCGGCGTTGACCGCGGCGATCGCGATCGCCGGGCTGCCTGCCGACCGGTTCTGCTTCGAGGGATTCCTGCCGCGCCGAGTCGGCGAGCGTCGTACCAGGCTGGCCGAGCTGGCCGCCGACCCGCGGACGCTCGTGCTCTTCGAGTCGCCACGCCGGTTGGCGTCGACGCTCGCCGACCTTGCCATGGCGTTCGGAGCCGACCGGTCGGCCGCGGTGTGTCGCGAGCTGACGAAGACCTACGAGGAGGTCCGCCGGGGAACGCTCGCGGAACTGTCCGAGTGGGCGTCCGGCCACGAGGTCCGTGGCGAGATCACGGTGGTCGTCGGCGGGGCGGACCGGGCAGTGGACGAGACCGACGACGGCACCCTCCGTGACGAGGTGGCGGCGGCCGTCGCCGCCGGCTCAACTCGCCGCGACGCGGTCGATGCGGTGGCCGGCCGGCACGGGCTGCCGAGACGCCGGGTCTACTCGGCGGCGCTCGGAGAATCGAGTAGCGCCCGCCCGTAGGCTGGGCGCATGTCCCGGCACATCCTTGCGGCGGTCGCATGGCCGTATGCCAACGGGCCGCGCCACATCGGCCACGTCGCCGGCTTCGGCGTGCCGTCCGATGTCTTTTCCCGCTACCACCGGCTGGCGGGCAACCGGGTGCTGATGGTTAGCGGCACGGACGAGCACGGAACACCGATCCTCGTCCAGGCCGACCACGAGGGCGTGTCTCCGCGCGTGCTCGCGGACCGCTACAACCGGGTGATCGCCGAGGATCTCCAGCAGCTCGGGCTCTCCTACGACCTGTTCACCCGTACGACGACCCGCAACCACTACGCGGTCGTGCAGGAGATGTTCAGAGGGCTCTACCGCAACGGGTACATGATCGAGCAGACGACCAAGGGCGCGATCTCACCGTCCACGGGACGCACGCTGCCCGACCGCTACATCGAGGGAACCTGCCCGATCTGCGGGTACGACGGCGCGCGTGGCGACCAGTGCGACAACTGCGGCAACCAGCTCGACGCAGACCAGCTGATCAACCCGCACTCGCGGATCAATGGCGAGACGCCGGTCTTCGTGGAGACCGAGCAGTTCTTCCTGGACCTCCCGGCGCTCGCCGACGCGCTCGGCGCGTGGCTGCGGACCCGCACCGACTGGCGCCCGAACGTCCTGAAGTTCTCGCTCAACCTGATCGATGACCTGAAGCCGCGCGCGATGACCCGGGACATCGACTGGGGCGTCCCGATTCCGCTGCCGGGCTGGGAGGATAACCCGAACAAGCGGCTCTACGTCTGGTTCGACGCGGTGATCGGATACCTGTCCGCATCGATCGAGTGGGCCCGTCGAAGCGGTGATCCCGATGCCTGGCAGGCCTGGTGGACCGACCCCGCGGCCGAGTCCTACTACTTCATGGGGAAGGACAACGTCACCTTCCACGCGCAGATCTGGCCGGCCGAGCTGCTCGGGTACGACGGGAAGGGCTCGAAGGGCGGTAGCCCGGGCGAGTACGGCGAGCTCCAGCTGCCGAGCGAGGTCGTGTCGAGCGAGTTCCTCACGATGGAGGGGCGGAAGTTCTCCTCGAGCCGCAACGTCGTGATCTACGTGCGCGAGTTCCTGTCGCGCTACTCACCGGACAGCTTGCGCTACTACCTGACCGCGGCCGGCCCGGAGTCCAACGACACCGACTTCACCTGGTCGGAGTTCGTGCGGCGCAACAACGACGAGCTCGTCGCGGCATGGGGCAACTTGGTCAACCGCACGCTCTCGTTCACGGCGAAAAACCTCGGCTCGGTGCCTCCGGCGGGAGACCTGAACGACATCGACCGCGCCCTTCTGGACGCGACGAAGTCAGCGTTTCCCACGGTCGGTGCAGACATCGAACGCTCCCGCATGCGTTCCGGACTCGGTGAGGCGATGCGGGTCGTGACCGAGACCAACAAGTACCTGTCCGAGCAGGCGCCCTGGAAGCTGCGGGAGTCCGACCCGCAGCGCATGGCGACGATCCTTCATGTCGCGCTGCAGGCGGTCAGCGACTGTACGACCCTGCTGTCGCCGTTCATGCCGCACTCGTCGCAGCAGGTGCACGAGCTGCTCGGCCGGGACGGGGTGCTCGCACCCGAACCCGAGCTTCGCGAGGTCGACGACCTTGACGGCGGCCCGGCGTACCCGGTGCTTGCGGGTGACTACCACGTCGACGTGAGCTGGGAGTCGGTCGACATCAAGGCCGGTACGCCGATCGCGGCGCCGACCCCGCTGTTCGCCAAGCTCGATGCCTCTGTGATCGACGAGGAGCTCAAGCGAATGGAAGGCGAGTGAGCCGAGCCGCTGCGCGCGAGGGTGGTCCGCCGCCGGCGCCGGAGCCGCTCACCACGCCGGCGCTGGACAGCCACTGCCACCTCGACCTGATGGAGGCGGATGTCGAGGAGGCGATGGCTGCGGCGCGGGCGGTCGGCATCGAGCGCGTAGTTCAGGTGGGTGTCGATGTCGAGACGTCGAGGATGGGTGCGGAGCTGGCGGCTGCGCGTGACGACGTGTGGGCGGCCGTCGCCATCCACCCCAACGAAGCGCACGCCGCGACCGATGCCGACTGGGCGGCGATCGCCGAGCTTGCGGGTCGCCCGCGGGTGGTCGCGATCGGGGAGACCGGCCTCGACCACTACCGCACGGCAGAAGGCGGCTGGGAGCAGCAGGCGGAGTCGTTCCGCCGGCATGTCGCGATCGCCAAGCAGTCCGGCAAGGCGGTCATGATCCACGACCGTGACGCACATCAGGATGTCCTCAAGGTGCTCGCCGAGGAGGGTCCGCCGGAACAGGTGATCTTCCATTGCTTCAGCGGCGACGGCGCCTTCGCGCGCCAGTGCGCCGACGCCGGCTACGTGATGTCCTTCGCCGGCAACATCACATTCAAGAATGCCCAGGACCTCCGTGACGCGGTGATGATCGCGCCGCTCGACCAGCTGCTGGTCGAGACCGATGCGCCGTTCCTGACCCCCATGCCGTACCGCGGCCGGCCCAACTCGCCGTACCTCGTGCCGATCACCGTCAGGGCGATCGCGGAACTGAAAGGGATCTCCGCCGACGACGTCGCGGCCGCGGTGACCGCGACGGCCGCCAGGGTCTTCGGCTGGTCATGAGCACGGCTGGTGATGAGCACCGTGTCATGAGCGCTGAGTCATGAGCGCTGAGTCATGAGCACCGTGTCATGAGCACTGGGGCCGAGGACGGCCTGCTCGGGCCGGCAGACGTCAGGCGCATGGTGGCATCGCTGGCGTTGCGTCCGACGAAGACGCTCGGCCAGAACTTCGTGATCGACCCCAACACCGTTCGCCGGATCGTGCGCGCGGCCGGCCTCGGACCGAACGACGTGGTCCTCGAGGTCGGGCCCGGGCTGGGCTCGCTGACCTTGGGGCTGCTGGGAACGGCCAGCCGGGTGGTCGCTGTCGAGATCGACCCAGTCCTCGCGGACGCTCTGGCAGCAACGGTCGAGCTGCGCTTGCCGCAGCGCGCCGGCCGGCTCGAGGTGGTCACCGGGGACGCCCTCCACCTCGTCGAGATGCCGGGTCCCGCGCCGACCACGTTGGTCGCCAACCTGCCTTACAACGTCGCGGTGCCGGTACTCCTCCACCTGCTGGCCGGCTTCCCGTCGCTGCGCCACGGGTTGGCCATGGTGCAGGCGGAGGTTGCCGATCGGTTGTCCGCGGCTCCTGGCTCGCGCACGTACGGCGTTCCCTCCGCGAAGGCCGCCTGGTGGGCCGATGTCCGGCGAGCCGGAAGCATCCCTCGCACCGTGTTCTGGCCGATGCCCAATGTCGACTCGGGCTTGGTTCGATTCATCCGTCGCGACCCGCCGGCCGCCCCGGAGTCACGCGACCAGGTGTTCGCTGTGATCGACGCGGCGTTCGCCCATCGCCGGAAGACGTTGCGCGTGGCCTTGGCAGGCTGGGCGGGAAGTGCCGAGCAAGCCGAGATCGTGCTCCGAGCGGCGCACATCGATCCACGGGCTCGTGGCGAGCAGCTGGACATCACCGCGTTCGCGGCGATCGCGGCGGCTCGCTCGGTGCTGCGTTAGGCGGCGAGGTGAGATGCCGACCGTCACATACGATCGCCACGTGAGGCGGCTGCGGTGAGCATCACCGTGCGGGTGCCGGCAAAGATCAACCTGCACCTCGGCGTCGGACCGTTGCGCCCGGACGGAAAGCATCAGCTGCACACGATCTACCACGCGGTGAGCCTGTACGACGAGGTCGTGCTCGAGCCGACCGATGACGGTGCCGTGTCGGTCGTGGTCGCGGGCTCGCAAGTGCACGGCGTACCCGAGGGTGACGACAACCTCGCCGTTCAGGCAGTGCGCGCGGTCGCCGCACTGGCGGGCGTCACCCCTTCGGTGCGGATCACGATCCGTAAAGAGATCCCGGTGGGCGGCGGACTGGCCGGCGGCAGCGCCGACGCGGCGGCCGCGCTCGTCGCGGCCGACGCCATGTGGCGCTCGGGCCTGGATCGCAGCGTCCTGGAGCGGCTGGCGGCCAACCTGGGCAGTGACGTCGCGTTCCTGCTGCACGGCGGAACCGCTTTGGGCACCGGTCATGGTGAGGTCGTGTCGCCGGTGCTCAGCCGCGGTGACTGGCATTGGGTGCTCGCGGTCGCCGAGAGCGGACTGTCGACGCCGGCGGTCTACGCCGAGTTCGACCGGCGGCACGGCAGCGACATCGCCGACCCCTCGCATGCGGCCGACGGCGTGCTGGCGGCGTTGCGGTCGGGCGACGTCGTCGAGCTCGGCCACGCACTGCGCAACGACCTGCAGGCTCCCGCGTTGCACCTTCGGCCCAACCTGTCGAAGGTCCTGGCGGCCGGCAAGGAGCTGGGCGCCGCCGGCGGCATCGTGTCAGGCTCCGGGCCGACCGTGGCGCTGCTCACCGAGAGTGCATCGGAGTCGATCCGGATCGCGTCCGCGCTCGCCGGCTACGACGTCTGCCGAACCGTCCGCCGGGCGAGCGGCCCGGTTCCCGGCGCCCGGGTGATCAGTTAGTCCGTCCGAGAACGCAGTCGTCGACCTCGAAGGTGGCTCCGCCGGCCACGGTGTTGGTGCTGAACACCGAAAGCGGCAGGATGTCACCGGTCCCGATCGTGGTGTCGCTCACCTGCAGCAGATGCCAGTTGCTGTCGGTGATCGCCAGCGAGGTGATCGCTGCGGTGTTGACCGCCTGGTAGTTCGGCTTGGCCTCGTGCAGCTCGATGCTGATCGTCATGGGCCGGCTGGCCTTCGCCCAGCAGCTCGCGACGTACGTCACGCCGGGGGTGTCGCTGGAGATCGTCGGCGGCTTGCCGTCGTAGATGCCGGACGCGGCGTAGCTGGTGCTCGTCGTTGCGATCTTGACCGAACTACTACCTGAATGAGCGTCGCTCGACTCGGTCAGCGTCGTCGCGGGTCCATAGGTAGTCCAGTGCAGCGGGATGCCGTTGGTCCAGGTTTCGAATCCAGGATTGGTCAAGAGGTTGGCGTCCGGCGTCGTCACGTCGAAGTCGGCTGATGGTGTGCTTGCGTTACCGGCCGTATCCGTGGAAATGACCGTGTAGTCATACGACGTGTTTGGGCTCAGCCCGGTGTCGGTGAAGCTTGTCGCGCCCGTGGTCGATCCGACTGCGACTCCGTTGCGCAGGATCGTGTAGCCCGTGACGGGAAGGGTGCCGGCGACCGCGGGGGTCCAGCTCAGGCTGACCACGGTCGGGCCGGTAGCCGAGCCGGAAAGGCCGGTGGGTGGCGATGGCGGCACTGCCGGGAGTGTGGTGGCTGTCGCCGGGCTCGATGGTGGGCTCGCCAACTGATTCGCGTCGATCGCCGTCACCGTGTACTGGTACGTGGTGCTCGGCGCCGTCGCGGTGTCGTCGTACACCGTGCCGGCGGTGGTGGCGATGACCGTGCCGTTACGTGTGACCTGATAGCCCGTCACCGGCGACGTCCCTGGCGTTGCCGCAGTCCAGCTCAGGTCGATCTCTTGCGGTCCGTTCGGTGTCGCGGTTAGCCCCGTCGGTGCCAGTGGGGGCGTCGCCGGGAGCGCGACCTGAAATTCGGCTAGCGAGGCCATCGGCACACCACCGGTACAGGCGAGTGTCATCTGCAAGTTGCAGGTCTGCCCGTATTCCAGGAAGTCGCCGCCGACGACCAAGGTGTTGGTTGCGGCATCGAACGCGAAGGCGCGCACCCCGTTGTCGTCCCCATCGGGCGGGTTCATGGCAGGCCTTCCGGACAGCCCTGGGTCCCAGGCCTGGATGGCGCCGGTCGCCTCAGAGACCTGGCCCGCGAAATACGGCCACTGGCCCCCGGGTTTGTTGATACGGGTTCGGTGAGTGCCGGCAATGATCGAGTTGCCCAGCTGGATGACGCCTTGGGTGTCACCGATCATCGAGTCAACCCAGATCTGCGCGCCTGTGGTCGCGTTGAACAGGTGCATGCGATTCGCAGAGCCACCACCCCCGCTGACGATTGCGGGTGGACTGACATTGCTATCGAGGGCGAGTGAGCGCGGGTCGTCTCCATTGACCCCGTCGGGCGGGGTGTTCGGCTCCAGGACCGGTGTGAAGGTCGTGACCGGAGCTCCCGATGTCTCGTTCAACTCGATCAACCCGTGATTGGTGAACCCGTCGATCGTGTCGAAGAATCCGCCGACGTAGAGGCCGCCGTCGGCCGGGTCGGACAAGAGCGTCTCCACCCCTCCCCACGGCATGGGATCCGACCAGTTGACCGCGCTCGTGGTGAGGCTGAGCGATCGCACGGTGCCAGACGCGCCGGCGGAGTAGATCGCGGCCGGGCTCTGGCTGATCGCGAGGGCGTTGACCTGTCCAGACGCACCTGGGTTCCAGCCGGTGACCGCGAAGCCGGGCACGCTGACCGCGGCCAACCGGTTGCGGCTTACTCCATCGAAAGTCGTGAAGTCTCCACCGACGTAAAGAGTTCCGGCGTTGTATGCGAGCGCATGGACGTATCCGTCGTCCGCCAGCGTCGTCTCCGCAAACACGAAGGCGCCGGTGGTTTCGGTGACGACAGCGAGGTTGGTTGCGGGATGCACGACACCGTCCGGCGTCGTGACCGTCGTGAAATCACCACCAAAGGCAACCTCCGGTATGCCACCCACGGTGAACTCCGCCAGTGAGGTGACGTCTCCGTTGGTCTGGGCGAATGGAATCATCGTCGGGGTGTCTGAAATCGTCGTCGACTGTGGTGCCGCGCATGCTGCTGTCATTGCGCCGGCGCTGACCGCGAAGGTTAGTGCCACGGTGGTGACGAGGAGGCAACGCGGTGTTCGCTTCACGCGCACCACTCCTTGCAGACACCAGCGCGTGGGGTCCCCGCCTGGCAAGCGACGGACGCCGGTGGGCGGACGATAGCAACAGTTCTCGGCCACCGCAGCCGAGTTCGATCGTTGCCCTCGTCAGGTCTGATTTGTGGTGCTATGCCTGTCGTTCAGGCTTCACGCCAGTCGCTCACGCCACTCGGGCGCCGCCGCCGCGGGCTAGCTCATGGCGAGCTTGGCTGCAAGTCGCTCGGGTGTCGGCCAGCGGACGTCGTAGGCAAGGTGGAGCTTCTCGAGAGTCCAGATGATTCGTGCCGAAGAGTCCAGCTGGCCGCGCAGCACCCCGTGCCTAGCTGCGGTGGGTTCCGCGTGGTGAAGGTTGTGCCAGGACTCACCCATCGCGGGAATCGCGAGCCACCAGACGTTCACCGACCGGTCCCTCGTCATGAAGGGCTTCGCCCCGAATGTGTGGCAGATCGAGTTCACCGACCACGTGACGTGGTGCAGTAGGGCCACGCGGACCAGGCTCGCCCAGAAAAGTGCCGTCACTGCACCCTGCCAATGCCATCCAGACCAGGCATAGCCGACGAGCACGGGAAGGAGCAGGCTGACCGCGCTCAGCCAGGGGAACGCCTGCGAGACGCGGACGATCGCGCGATCCGCCAGCAGGTCCGGAGCGAAACGCTGGTGGTTGGTCTGCTCCACGTCGAACATCCAGCCGATGTGGGCATGCCAAAGACCTTTGAGCAAAGCGCGGAAGGTCTCGCCGTACCGCCACGGGGAGTGCGGATCGCCCTGTCGGTCGCTGAACGCGTGGTGGCGCCGGTGGTCGGCGACCCAGCGGATCACTGGGCCTTCGATCGCCAGGCTGCCCGCCACGGCGAGCGCAATCCGCAGCGCCTTCTTGGCCTTGAAGGCGCCATGGGTGAAGTAGCGGTGGAAGCCGACCGTAATGCCGTGGCCACTGATCGCGTACATCACGAAGGCGAGCAGGATGTCGTGCCAGCCGATCCCCCAGCCCCAGGCGACCGGGATCGCCGCGACCAGGGCGAGCAGCGGGACGACGATGACAACCAGCAGAATCGCTTGTTCTGCTCGCGCCCCGCGCGCGGTGCGGGTTCGAACCGTCGCCGGGAGCGGGCGGGCGGCGGCGGGCGCGGCCGCCCTGGGGATCGCGGTCTGGGTCATTCCCGCTCCTCTCGTTCGGCACGATGGTCGCACGCCCTCCTAGAAGGGGCACGGGCGCCCGAGCACCCTAGGCTGCGAGGCAGCAGTCCCGGATCGTCTAACGGCAGGACCCGAAACTTTGGATTTCGTTATGGAGGTTCGACTCCTCCTCCGGGAGCGGATGTATTCGGGCGTGCTCGATAGGCTCGGCGCCGTCCAGCACCGCCGCACGCCACCTTGGAGCCCGCGTGACTGACACCGCGCCGGTTGCCGTGATCGTGCTGGCGGCCGGCGAGGGCAAGCGGATGAAGTCGGCGCTCCCCAAGGTGCTGCATGCCATCTGCGGACGCTCGTTGTTGGGGCACGTGCTCGCCGCGACCGCACCGCTGGGCGCCGCTCGCACGCTGGTGGTCGTGGGTCACGGCCGCGACGCGGTGACGGCTCAGCTGAGCGAGATCGATCCCGGTGCCGCTGCTGTCGTGCAGGACGAGCAGCGCGGAACCGGGCACGCCACCGAGCTTGCGCTCGGGGCGCTCGACCCCACCACGAAAGGCACCGTGCTCGTCGTCCCCGGCGATGCTCCCCTGTTGACGACCGAGACGTTGCAACGGCTGCTGGCTCGGCACGAGGAAACCGGCGCCGCGGTGACCCTGCTGAGTGCGGAGCTAGCTGATCCGACCGGGTACGGCCGCGTCGTTCGGGATCCCGACGGCCAGGTTCGTGCGGTCGTGGAGGAGCGCGATGCCGACGACCGGATACGCCAGGTCAGCGAGATCAACACCAGCGTCTACGCCTTCGATCTAGAGCAGCTCGGACCGGCGCTCGCCCGCGTGGAGACGAGGAATGCGCAGGGCGAGCACTACCTGACCGATGTCATCGGCTTTTTCGTCGACGACGCCAAGGTCGTGGCCAGCGTTCGCAGCGACGACCCGACCGAGACGTTGGGGGTCAATGACCGCGTGCAACTCGCTGCCGTTCGTCGCGCGATGCGTGATCGGATTGTCGCGCACTGGATGCGCGAGGGGGTGACGATCGTCGACCCCGAGACCACCTGGATGGGTGTTCGAGTCACTCTTGCGCCGGACTCGACGATCCATCAGAACACGCAACTGCATGGCGCGACCCACGTCGAATCGGGTGCAGAGGTCGGCCCAGACTCGACGCTGAGAGATACCCATGTCGGCGCAGGCGCGACGGTCGTGAAGTCGCACTGCACGGGCGCTCGAATTGGCGCGCGCTCAGCGGTCGGACCGTTCGCCTACCTTCGCCCCGGCACCGTCCTTGGCGCCGATGCCAAGGCGGGTGCATTCGTCGAGATGAAGCAGGCGGTGGTCGGGGACGGCAGCAAGGTGCCGCACCTGTCCTATGTCGGCGATGCCGAGATCGGCGAGCGCAGCAACATCGGTGCCGCCACGGTCTTCGTCAACTACGACGGCGAGAACAAGCACCGGACGGTGGTGGGCGACGACGCGCGGGTCGGGTCCGACACGATGCTGGTGGCTCCTGTGACGATCGGCGCCGGCGCCTACACCGCAGCGGGCTCAGTGATCACCGAGGACGTGCCGCCGGGTGCGCTTGCCGTCGGTCGCGCACGGCAGCGCAACGTCGAGGGCTGGGTCGAGCGCAAGCGTGCCGGCAACTCCGCCGGCAAGAAGCAGGATGGTCCCCCGGATCCGGACGACACCGGTCGGTAGCGTCACGAGCTTGCAGCTCATGCTGGCGTACAAGGGTTTCACCCGATCGGGCTATCAAGATCGGTCCGAGTGGGCTATTAGGTCGGCGCGTCCCCATGACATTCTCTGGTTACCAGTCCGCGTCTCGTCATCAATGCTTCTGCCGCCGGGGTCCGGCGCGGGGATGGAAGCGCAGCCGAAGGGGTCTCGTCGTGCGTCGCCTTTTCACTCTTCTGATCGGGATCGTCACCGCCCTTGCAGTGGCCGTCCCCGGCGTCCAGCTGCTAGGTGCACCGTCGGCCGGTGCAGTCGTTCCGGGCAGCGTGGGTGCCGATGCTGCGTCGTCGTGGCAGGCCAACGCGACGGTCTGGAGCATGACCTACGCGAACGGCGACATCTTCATGGTGGGGGACTTTACGTCGCTGCGGCCACCGGGCGACGCCCTCGGCACGGGTGAGGTGTCCTCGCCGTACTTCGGGGCGCTTAACGCGTCCACAGGGGCGCTCGACCCGGCGATCCAGACCCACGTGTTCGCCGGCCAGACTTCCGGCCTGCCGCTGACGCATGGCGTTGTCGCCCCGTCGCCGGACGGCAGCACGATCTACGTCGGTGGAGCGTTTACGACGGTCGACGGTCAACCGCGCAACCACATCGCCGCATTTAGCACCTCCACGGGCGCGTTGCTTCCGTGGGCGCCCAACGTCAGCGCCGCCGTGAACGCCATCGCAGCAGTCGGCAACGTGGTGTACATCGGGGGGTCGTTCGCGAAGGTCAACAAGACCGCGGTCGGCCCCGACCTTGCCGCGCTGAGCGCCAGCACGGGCGCGATCGTGCCCTGGGGCTCCGGCACCGGCCCGAGCACCGACAACACCGTTGATGCAATGGCGGTGACGCCGGACGGCAGCCAGGTGGTCATCGGCGGCTACTTCGATCAGGTCGACGGGTTGACCCAGAGCGCCGATGGCACAACCCGTTACAACAAGGCTGCCATCATCGGTGGTGTCACCTCGGCCACGCCGGGTGCGCTCGAGCCGATGCCGGCCGACAACGTCGCCGTTCCGCTGGGCACGTCCAAGGCGCCGGTCAACGGCTGCTCCTCCGACGTAAAGTCCGCAGTCATTAGTAACGGGGTCGTCTACCTAGGCGACGAGGGCACCGGTGGCGGCTGCTTCGACGGGGTCTGGGCGGCCAATCTCTCCAACGGCAGTCTGGTTTGGGTGAACCGGTGCCTCGGCGCCACGCAGATCCTGGCGGTCATCGGCAACTATGTCTATAAGGGTTCGCACGCGCACAACTGCCAGGAGAACAACACCAACGGACCGGTTTCCAATGACCCAGCAAACTTCCCGCAGGTTGCGACGAACCAGGCCCGGCACCTGCTGTCGCTGAACACCAGCAACGGCTTCCTCGGGCCCTGGTACCCGTTCTCGAACGCTGGTACAAACCTCGGTCCGCGGGCAATGGCCACGGACGGCAGCCAGCTGTATGTCGGTGGTGACTTCACCACGATGAACCACGTTGGTCAGCAGGGCATCGCCCGCTTCACGCCCACGAGCGACTACCCGACCCCGAAGCCGGACGGCCCGGTTGCGGTCGACGCCGGTCCGGGCACCGTCAACATCTATGCGGTGCCACCCGTGGACCTCGACGACACCCAGCTAACGATGGAGCTGTTCCGCGATGGTGGGTCGACTCCGATCGCCAGTCAGACCGTCACGTCGTATTTCTGGAAGCAGCCGACGGTGGTCTTCTCGGACTCTGGCTTGGCCGCAGGGAGCCAGCACACCTACCAGGTCGAGGCTGTCCCAACCTCGGGCTCGCCGGGCAGCTCGCTCTCACGCGGGGCAACCGTGCAGGTGCAGAACGGCTCGACCAGCTATGCAGCAACCGTGGCAAGCCAGAACCCGTCCGGCTACTGGCGATTCGATGAGCCGGACGGAACGCTCGCGGGTGACGCGTCATCCAGCCGGAACTGGGGCATCTACACAGGCGGGGTCACCCTCGGGCAGCCTGGTGCCATCGCCGGCGACCCGGACACCGCGGCGAGTTTCGACGGTTCGACCGGTTACTTCTCGACCGGCACCGCGCAGGCCAGCCCCTCCACCTTCTCGGAGGAGGTGTGGTTCAAGACAACGACGTCGGCTGGCGGCCGGCTGATCGGCTTCGGGAGCAGCCAGACCGGCAACAGCAGCACGTCCGATCGGCTGGTCTACATGACCAACAGCGGCCTGTTGATTTTCGGGACGAAGTCCAGCAACCAGACGCACACGATCCAGAGCACGAAGTCGTACAACAACGGTGCCTGGCACCAGGTGGTCGCGACCCAGGGCCCGTCGGGCATGGTGCTCTATGTCGACGGGCAGAAGGTGGCCAGCAACACGACGACGACGAGCCAGTCCTACACCGGCTACTGGCGGGTTGGCGACGACAGCCTGAGTGGTTGGACCAGTCGCCCGAGCAGCAGCTTCTTCAACGGGACCATCGACGACGCCTCGGTCTACAACTCGGCTCTGTCTGCAACGCAGGTGGCCGCGCAATACACTGCCGCCCTGGCGCCGGGACAACCGGGCGTGCTTACCCAGAGCGCGAACGGCACTGGCGAAATCGACCTGAGTTGGGGCGCTGCAGTCGGCGCCACGTCGTACGACGTTCGTCGCGGCGCGGGCGGGTCGGACACGTTCCCGACCGATCTGGGTACGGTCACGGGTACCACGTTCGCGGACTCCGGTCACAACCCGGGTGACTCGTTCGACTACGAGGTCATCCCCGAGAACGCATCCGCATCAGGTCCGGCGTCCAATGCGGTGACCGGCACGACGCTGCCGGCGCAAGTCACCGGCCTCGAGCTCAACGTCGTGTCGCCCACGGACATCAACCTGTCCTGGAGCCCCGCACAGGGTGCGGCAACCTACGATGTCTTGCGGGCTCCGGACGGCACCTCGAACTGGACCACGATCAGTTCGGGTAGCTCGGCGAGCAGCTACGACGACACGTCGCTCAGCCCGGGTACGGCGTATGACTACGTAGTCGCGGCAGTGAACGCCGGGGGAACCGGCGCGGTCTCGGCGACCCAGGTCGGAACGACGCCGCAGATCGCGCCGGGTCAGGTGACCGACCTCAACCCCAACGCAGTTGGGGCGACCGAGATCGACCTCACCTGGGATCCGACGACAGGGGCGTCCAGCTACGAGGTCGACATCTCGACTACGTCTGCCTCGGGCCCGTTCACGCCGCTGACAACCACGCTCACCTCGGCGTCGTACGCGAGCACTGGGCTGACCGCAGGCGCGACTTACTGGTATCAGGTCATCGCGTCTAACTCCGCCGGGCCGGGCCCGGCTTCTCAAGTCGTGTCGGCGACGACGCCAAATGTGAATTCGCCCACGCTGGCCAATAACTTCGAGGGCGGCAGCGCCGGTACGGCTCTGACTGCGGCGAACTCCGGCGGTGCGTCAGGCAACAAGTTCGACGCCGTGACCTGCGCCGGCACCGGCACCGTCAGCTACACGTCGAGCGCTCCGCACGGCACGCTCGCGGCGGCGCTGACGCCGGGCACGTCGCCATGCTTCCTCCAGTGGGGCAAGACGTCGATCACAACGCCGTCCACTACGAGCTACGGGCGGACGTACCTGAACTTAGGAGCCGACCCTGCGGTCGGGGTGCAGCTCGCCAAGCTCGGCGACTCGTCGTTCAACCGCGATGCACAGATCACCATTCAGACGAATGGCAAGCTCGCCTTGTACGACGCAGCCGGCACCAAGCAGCTCACCTTCACGAGTGCGCTGCCGTTGAACACCTGGCTGCGGGTCGAGTGGACTCTTGTGAACTCGGCCACGACGGGCTCGCTGGCGGTTAGCGTCTACGCGGGAGACAGCTATACGCCGCTCGAAACGGAGACGGTCGGCGGGATCAACACCGGCACCTCATTTGGTTCGCTGCAACTCGGCCAGGCCATTGCGTCGTCAACCCCTCCGGGGACCGTCCTCCTGGACGACGTCGCGATCGGCACTGCCGGGCCGTTGGGCCCTGGCAGTTAAGGGAGTCGTGGCGTCCGGGTGTCCTCCGTGCGTTAGCCGACCACCGCGGAGGACCACCCGGCCACCGTAAACGCCGCCATCTCACCGGGGGCGGCGGTGAGCTCGGTATTGCACCCGTTACTCGAGTCGTCCCACTCCGATAGTGCCTTGATGTTCGGGTAGCTAGTCAATGCGGCTGGGATTCCGTCGAACCAGCTCGCAGCTCCAGTGGGTACCCCGGTCTCCGGCACTGTGCCGTACTCGGGCAGGATGAATGGCTTGTTGCCGTAGCCGTTGGCCTCCAGCCAGTCGTAGCCAGTGGCGATCGTCTGGGCGAACGTGTGCCATGGGGCGCTGTGGCACGTCGCGAAGTTGTATGGGTCATAGCCGATCCAGTCGACGTAGGAGCTGCCTGGGTAGAGCCCGGAGAACAATGAGTCGTGCCCGGCGCCGCCCGTGATCGTCCACACCCAGATGACGTTCGTGACGCCGAGTGACGCGAACTGGCTATGAATGTGTCGGTACATCGCGACGAACTCTGCGGCGGTATTGGTTGATGTGAGATCGCGGTCCATCTCCGACTCGATGCTGAGCATGACCGGCTTACCGAACGACTTGATTCTCTCGGCCTCGGGGTCGATCACCGAAGCGTCGTACTTTCCAGCGGCAACCTGCGACCACTCCAACGTCGCGCCGGTCGTGAAGATCTTAGGCACCCAGTCCTCGAGCAGAACATGTCCGGTTGCGGCCAGTTGCGCCTCGTACTTGTTCGGAAAGACGCCGGGTCCCGTCGTGGAGAAGTCGTGGTAGTGGTAGGTCAGGCTGAACGTTCGCCCCACTTGTGCCTCGAGGTCGGTGACGGCCGTCAGGACCGTCTCGGAGCCCGATTGAGGTTTGTAGGCGCCCCAGAGCACTCCGCAGCTCGGCACCTCCTTCGCCGAAAGTGTGCAGGTGGCCGCGCTGGCCGTCGATGACGGGCCAAAGCCGACGACGCCTAGGGTGAGCAGGGCAAGGGCGCAGGCGAGCCGTGGGATTCGGTGCTTCACAGATGACTTCCCCGTGGTCGGAGGTCACGGCCGCTGGCGGGCCGTCGTCGCCTTCTTCGGCGAGGGTCAATTGGGGAAGGTTGGGCCAACGTATGCGCATGCGCGCCTGCTTTCAATGACCAAACGGTGAACATGTGGCGACCCGGACAGAGTGTCGTGCAGGCGACGTAGCCGGCGGATCATCTCAGATCGACCGGTGTGGCGGAGGCCTCCCACTTGCCCTCGGTAGGCTCGACACCGGGCGCACTCGCCCATGGCGAGTTGGGGAGTGAACGCGTGACGGGCATCAAGACGACCGGCGAGAAGACCCTGCTGCTCTTTTCCGGCCGCGCGCATCCTGCGCTCGCCGATGAGGTTGCGTTCGAGCTCGATCTTGCCGTCAGCCCCACGATGATCCGCGAGTTCGCGAACGGCGAGATCTACGCTCGCCCGCAGGAGTCGGTGCGAGGCTGCGACGCCTTCGTGATCCAGTCATTCGGACCGCCGATCAACAAGTGGATCATGGAACAGCTGATCATGGTGGACGCGCTCAAGCGGGCGTCCGCAAAGCGGATCACCGTCGTGATGCCGTTCTATCCCTACGCACGCCAGGACAAGAAGCACCTTGGCCGCGAACCGATCTCGGCGCGACTGATGGCGGATCTGTTCAAGACTGCCGGGGCCGACCGGTTGATGTCGGTCGATCTGCACACCGCCCAGATCCAGGGCTTTTTCGACGGGCCGGTCGACCATTTGTTCGCGCTGCCGTTGCTGGCCGACTACATCAGCAGCCAGTACGACGTCTCAGCCTTCACTGTGGTATCACCCGACACCGGCCGGGTACGGATGGCCGAGCGGTGGGCGGATCGGCTCGGCGGCCGCCCGGTGGCGTTCATCCACAAGACCCGCGACCCGCTCGTCGCCAACGAGGTCGTTGCGCACAGCGTGGTGGGCGAGGTCAGCGGGCGGCCGTGCCTGCTGATCGACGACATGATCGGGACGGCCGGCACCATCACTAAGGCTGCTGACGCGTTGCTCGACGCCGGTGCTTCCGACGTGATTGTCGCCGCGACCCATGGCGAGTTTTCCGAGCCGGCGATCGACCGGTTGAAGAACAGCCGGATCAGCGAACTCGTGGTGACGAACACCCTGCCTACTTCGGACGAGCAGTACTTCGACCGGCTCACCGTGCTGTCCATCGCGCCGCTCATCGGGCGTGCGATCCGGGAGATCTTCCAGGACGGCTCGGTGACCAGCCTTTTCGACGGCAACGCTTGAGCCAGCAGGCCCGCCAGACACGCGGATCAGCCGGCGCCCAGCACGTACCGCGAGTTCGACGACACCCCGAAGCCGGCCAGCGCCGCGGCTGAGTCGGTGAGCCGGAAGTCGCAGGTCGATGAAGTTGCTGAGCTCCACTGCATGAGCGCCTTGATCCTCGGCAGGTGATGCAGCGCCGTAGCGACGTGGGCATACCACGCGCCCACCTTTGGCCCAATCGCCGAGGCGTACTCGCCCAGCAGCAATGGCTTGTGCCGCATGCCGGTCTGGTGGCGAGTCCACTTGTAGAACGGCGAGAAGGTCTCGTAAGGGCTCCGCCATCCTTCGTTGTGACAGCCTGCGAAGTTGTACGGGTCATAGCCCACCCAGTTCACGTACTTGGGCCCCGGGTAGCTCGCCCTGATGACGGACGCATGCTCCAGGTCACCGGTCGAGACCCACGCCCAGATGACGTTCTTCACGCCGGCCGCCTTCATTACGTCGTGGATATGGCGGTAGGCGGCGACGTACTGCGCGGGCGTGCCGTGGCCAGTCTGGGAAGCGCCGTCGAACTCGGCGGAGAAGTCGATGAACACCTTGTGATGGAAGTGTTTCAACGCCCTCGCCTCAGGGCGGATAACGGACTTGTCCCAGGCACCGCTCGCAATAGAGGCGTAGGAGATCTTGGCTCGGGTGCCGTAATCGACAGCAGCCCAGGCGAACTCCAGTATCTGGTGCCGGCGGTTGGCGTAACTGGCCTCGGCTTTCGTCGGGAACGTGACGCCCGCCTTCCACTGCGAGTAGTTCTTCACCAGGTCGAATCGGCGCCCGATCGGCACCTCGATCTTGCTGTACGGCGCGATCCAGCCGGTGGATGCCGGCTGGGGCGGCAGATAGATACCCCAGAGGACGCCACACTTGGGGACATCGATCGCGTTTCGCTTGCATCTGTTGTGCTTCGCGAGCACCGACTTGGGCACTGCGCCGCCCCGAGATCCCAGATGCGCCGGCGCTCCGGCCGCGCCAAGCGGGGCCAGGCCAACGGTTGTGGCAATGACGGCAGCCATTGCCGTCGCGGCCCAGAACTGTCGAGTGCGGGAACTAGGGCAAGCCGGCATGACGTCCTTTGGTGGGAAGGGGTTGATCTCGGTCACCGATAACTACATCGGCTGGTGCAGCGGTGCACTTTCGAGAACCGGAAGCCAACCTAACCGATGGTCTCGGACTGCCGAGACCGGGCGCACCGGCGGGGCGGGCGGTCGGTTACGGCGAATTGCCGGCCTGCACGCCAAATCTGCGATATGTCCCGAGCCCGCACGCGCGGCGCGGTTCGCCTAGACTCGGTGCTCGCATTCACCACGATCTAGTCGCAGGGAGCAGATGCCGTGCCCGAGGTCCGCATGGCCGCCGAGAACCGAACGGAGTTCGGGAAGGGTGGGGCGCGCCGTACCCGTCGTTCCGGGAGGCTTCCCGCGGTGCTCTACGGCCACGGCACCGATCCCCGGCACCTCTCGCTGCCGACGCGAGAGTTCGAGCACGCACTGCGCTCCGACGGTGCCAACGTACTGTTGGACCTTCAGTTGGCTGAGGGCAGTGAGCTGGCCCTGCCCAAGTCGATCCAGCGCGACCCGGTTCGCGGGAGCATCGAGCACGTCGACTTGATCCTCGTCCGTCGCGGCGAGCGGATCACCGTAGAGGTCGCGATCCAGGTCCGTGGTGACATCGCCGCCGGCGGATTGCTCGAACAGGCGCTCACGACGCTGTCGGTCACCACCGAGGCGACCAACATCCCCCAGAGCGTCGAGGTGTCCGTCGAAGGCATGGAGATCGGTCAGGCCCTGCACGCAGGTGATGTGGCGTTGCCCGAAGGAGTGGAACTGGCCGGTGACGGCGAGCAGGTCGTCCTGCACATCGCGGCCGCACCGACTGCCGAAGAGCTTGAGGCCGAGCTCGACGTCGGAGCCGCCGGGACCGGCGAGGCCGACGAAGCGGCAGAGGCCGGTGCTGAGCGCGCGCCGTCGGACGCCGCGGCTGCCGAGGCCGAGCCAGCCCAGGACTGACACCGCCGGGCGCGAGGGTGACCGAGCAAGCCCCCTGGCTGGTATTCGGCCTTGGGAACCCGGGAGCCGGCTACGCCGGCAATCGGCACAACGTTGGGGCAATGGTCGTGGACGTATTGGCCGACCGCGTCAGTGGAAAGTTCAAACGGCACAAGACCCGCAACGACGTCATTGAGGTGCGCCTGGCCGGGCAGCGGGTCGTTCTGGCCAAGCCACGTACATATATGAACGAGTCCGGAGGCCCGGCGGCAGGGCTGCGCGAGTTCTTCAAGACCCCCCCGGACCGAATCATCGTCGTCCACGACGAGTTGGATTTGGACCTCGGCCGGTTGAGGTTGAAGCTCGGGGGTGGCGACAACGGGCACAACGGGCTGCGGTCCTTGCGACGGTCGCTGGGAACGGGGGAGTTCTATCGCGTGCGGGTGGGCATCGGGCGACCACCGGGCCGCCAGGACCCGGCCGACTTCGTCCTTCGGGATTTCTCCGCCGCCGAGCGCAAAACGCTCGGGACCGAGCTCGACGTGGCGGCAGACGCCGTCGAGGCGCTCCTCCAAGCCGGTCTTGTAACCGCTCAGAACGCCTTCAACGACTGAGCCAGCGGTCCGAGCAGGTTCGGCGGTAGGGTGCGGCCGTGATTGTGGTGACGACCAATGATCTCCCGGGCTGGCAGATCGACGAGGTGCTCGGCGAGGTCTGGGGGCTGACCGTTCGCTCTCGGAACGCCTTCTCGCAGATGGGTGCGGGCCTGAAGTCGATGTTCGGCGGCGAACTCAAAGGGATGACCAGGGCGCTCTACGAAAGCCGCAACGAGGTGATGAACCGGATGTGTGAGGAGGCCGAGCGCCGCGGCGGCAACGCCGTGCTCGCGATGCGGTTCGACACCTCGGAGATGGGCGACGTGTGGACCGAGATCTGCGCCTACGGAACGGCCGTACGAGCGACCAAGCTCTGATCAAATCCGGACAAGTCGTTTTGGCGGTTCCGCCAAATGCCGCATTTGCGGTGCCCCGAAGCCGGTAGACTCTGCTTCTCGCAGCTCGATGGAGGGACGAGCGTCGGCCCGGCTTTGCGCCCACGATGCATGGAGAGCGATTGTCCCAGGACAGCGGATTCGTCCCTGCTGACTCCGTAACGGTTCGTGACCAGGTCGCCGTGCTCGCGCGGCGGTGGCGCATCCTTGCGATTTGTCTTGTGGTCGGTCTCGGCCTCAGCGTGCTGTATGTCAAGACCCGGAACGAGAGTTACGTCTCCAATGCCGAGGTCCGCCTGGTGGCGGTCACGTCAACCCCGTTCACGTCAAACTCGACCCCGATCGGCAACGCGATCGTCATGCCGACCGAACAGCGGGTGGCTACTTCGCTGACGATCGCGAATGGGGCCGCCAAGCTGCTTGGCAACGGCATGACGGGCACGAAGGCGTTGTCACACCTCAGCGTTAGCGTTCCTGCCAGCAGCCAAATCCTGAACTTCGCCTATCGCGGCGCCACTCCCAAGGCGGCGCAAGAAGGCGCCGCGGCGTTCGAACGTGCGTATATGGCGAATCGTCTCGCGACCAATAACTCCGAGATCAGCACATTGCGAAAGCAACTTTCCGCCGAGCGCGGCCGCCTTCAGAAGCAGCGCCAGAAACTGCTCGACAAGCTGGCGAGGGCTACCGGCACCAGCGTCGTCGCGGCGCTCAACAACGAGATCACCTCGCTGACGACTTCTCTCCAGTCGAACAGCGATGCGCTCACGGGGCTCGACACCGTCGATGCGGCCGGCGCCACGCTGACCGAGTCGCCGACGCTGCCGACCCACCCGTCCGGAACGTCGCGGAACATCCTGCTGGCGCTCGGACTTGGTGTCGGTCTCGTGCTCGGCCTCGTCGCTGCCTTCCTCACCGACGCCCTCGACGACCACCTGCACGGCCCTGGTGACCTCGCCGCACTCATCCGCGGTCCGGTGCTCGCGCGGATCCCGTTGCTGCGCAGCTTCTTTCCCTGGCGCCGCTACGACCTCGCGGCAGAAGGCACCTCTCACCCGAAGGTCGCCGAGGCCTATCGCCTGCTCACCAACCGTCTCCTGGTCGCCGCCAGAGAGCAGTCGGTGGGGTCGGTGATGATCGCCAGTGCGGCACAGGGCGAGGGGCGCAGCTCGGTAGCCGCCAATCTCGCGGCCTCGTTCGTTGACCTCGGATGCCGGGTGTGGCTGGTGTCCGGGGATCTCATGCCGCCGCAGGTTCACCGGCTCTTCGCTCCCGGGAGCGCGCCGGAACTCATGAGCATCGTGCCGATTGCCGACCAGGGCCCGCCCGACCCGCAGACGAGTAGCGAGCTAGCGCTGGGCGTCAACGACGAGAGCGGTGGAGGTACGGGTCACCTCACCTTGATGGCGACAAGCGAGCGCGAACTGCCCGTCGGTCGGCTGATGAATCCGCTCAAGCTCATCCGGCAGGTGCGGGACAACCAGAAGGCGGTGGACCTGACCATCATTGATGCGCCGCCGTTGCTCGAGTACGCCGATGCGGTCCCGCTGCTGCCGGCGGTGGACGGCGTAATCGTCGTCGCCGATGCGGGGGCGACCCGTCGCAGCGAGCTGACCGAGTTGGCCGAGCTCCTCGACGGCACGGGAGCCAAGATCATCGGCACTGTGCTAAACCGCGACGGCTCGAGGGTCGTATCGCGCCGGGCTCGACGCGCGCGGCACCGGGTCAGCGGGCATCAGGCTCGGTCCTACGCGCGCCGCACGTCCTGGTCGCGATCCAGCCAGGACGTCGTGCCGAGCCCCGCCAAGCCAGCGTCACCCTCTTCGCCGGCCTCGCACCGCGTGGCTGCCGATCCGACGTTCCGTCCGAACGGGACGCCCGCCGCGGAGCGATCGGGCTTCTCGGCAACTGATCCGGCGAACCCGCTCGAGCCCCCAGTCGCTTTTCTGCGGCATGAACGAACCCCGCCGTCCAGCGACATGGGGTGGCCGGAGGTCTGATCGGGCCGGTTGGACTTCGTAGCGTTGCTGATGGGATTTGTGGTTCGCCTGCGAGCCTCTGGCGAGGTCAGTACCATCGAGACAACGGATCCGGATCGTTACGTGTGGACGGTGGCGACGATCGCGGCCCGGGTGAGCCCAGCCCGAAAGTGAGAGTTCAAGCGTTGGCCAAACGCGCATCGTGCTCGCTTCTCATTGCAGCGTGCATGCTTCTTGTCGTTCCTGCCGTCCAGCTGGTTTCTGTGCCTGCGGCGCACGCCGTTGAGCCAGGAAGCCTGTCCGCGAAAGTGTCGTCGTCCTGGCAATCGAACGCGACGGTATGGAAGATGGCGTACGGGAACGGCGACGTCTGGATGATCGGCGACTTCACCGCCCTGCGTCCGCCGGGCACCGCGTCCGGGACGGATGAAAGGCCGGCGGACTACTTCGCCGCGCTGAAGGCCTCGACCGGGGCGCCAGACCCCGCGATCGATGACACCCATGTCTTCTCCGGTCAGTCATCGGGCCTGCCCCTGACGAACGGCGCCGTTGCGGTCTCGCCGGACGGCAGCACGGTCTATGTCGGCGGCAGCTTCACGTCGGTCGACGGTCAGCCTCGCGACCACCTCGCGGCATTCAGTACTTCGACTGGTGTTCTGCTGCCGTGGAACCCGGATGTCGGCGGCAAGGTCAGCGCAATTGCCGCGCGCGGGGACGTTGTCTACATCGGAGGTTCGTTCGCCAGAGTCGGTGGCGTCGCCGTGGGCTCCAATTTTGCGGCGCTCGACGCGACGAGCGGGGCGCCATTGTCGTGGGGGACCGGTACCCCGCCGAGTTTCGACGACACGGTAGACGCCCTGGCCGTGAACTCCGACGGGTCCCAGGTCGTGGTCGGCGGCTATTTCAGCCACGTTGACGGTTTGGCGCAGTCGCCCGACGGTACGACCATCTACAACAAGGCGGCGATCATCGGCGGGGTCACCTCGACGACGCCGGGTGCGCTTGAGCCCATGCCGGCTGATGCCGCCGCGGTCCCGCCGGGAATCGACACCGATCGCGTCAACGGCTGCTCGTCCGACGTCAAGGACATCGTCCTCGACTCCGGGATTGCGTACTTGGCGGACGAAGGCACTGGGATTGGCTGTTTCGACGGCACGTGGGCGGTTCGCCTGCGCAACGGATCGTTGAAGTGGGTCAACCGCTGCCTCGGAGCGACGCAGGCGATCGAGGTCGTCGGCGACTACCTCTACAAAGGCTCGCACGCGCATGACTGTGCATCGAAGAACACGAACGGCGACCCGGCGAACTTCCCGCAGCTTCCGCACCATGCAGTGCGTCATTTGCTCTCAGAGAGCCTGAGCAACGGCTTCCTCGGGCCATGGTATCCGAACACCAACGCCGGCCCTAACCTCGGCCCGCGTGCAATGGCGACCGATGGCAGCCAGCTCTACGTTGGTGGCGACTTCACAACAGTCAACGGCAAGGCTCAGCAGGGCATCGCGCGATTCACCGACACGAACGACTCGGCCACGCCGAGGCCACTTCCCCCCTCCGTGACGAGCGTGCAAACAGGTGTGGTTGCCGTCACCGCCCTAGCACCGGTCGACCGTGACGATCCTGACCTGGTGATGGAGTTGTTCCGCAAGGGTGGCTCTTCCCCGATCGCGAGCAAGGCAGTCGAGTCGCTTTTCTGGCGGCAGCCGGTCGTCCGATGGACGCTAACCGGCCAATCGCCCGGGTCCAGGCCGATATTCGAGGTCCGCGCAGTCGAGCGCTACGGCTCCTATGCGAGCCCTTTGTCGTCACCCGCGACCGTCAGGGTCGATTGCGGCCGGCCGAGCTTCGTGCGGGCCGGGATCGTCAGCATCGGGGTCGAGCGCGATCGGCACCACAGCCGACACGTCCGCGTTCGCGTGTGTGCGGCCAGAGCCATGCGGATCAGCTTCGACGTGACCCGCGGTCATCACGTGTTGGCCAGGCGGCGCGCCCGAATGGTACGGGCGGGCAACCACACGGTTACGCTGGCGATCAAGCGGCGGGTGTCCAAGGGCCATGCGCGCGCCCGGATCGAGTTCTTTCGGGCGGCGCACCATCGGGTCGTGCACCGGTCGGTCTACCTGCCGAAACGGTGACCTGCGGCGACCCGGATAGGGCTTTGAGGGGCTCGAGCAGAGGCGGTCCCGTTTCACCCGATTGGCTTATTTAGTTTGCCGTACAGCGGTCCTGTCCCTGTGCCATCCTCGATTTCTGATCTTCTCCACACATCACTGACGTCCCCTGTCGTGGGGGTCGGACAAACGACAGAAGGACCTCGGAGGGAAGCCCACATGCGTCGCATCCTCACCCTCATTGCGACTCTTCTCACTTTGACGGCAGTTGCGGTGCCCGCCGTGCAGCTGGCGTCGGTGACCGCGGCAAATGCGGTAGAGCCCGGGAGCATGTCCGCGGAGGTGTCGTCTTCATGGCAGTCGAATGCGACGGTCTGGAAGATGGCCTACGGCAATGGTGACATCTGGATGGTGGGCGACTTCACCTCGCTGCGGCCGCCGGGCGACCCGCTGGGGACGGGCGAGCAGCCGGCGGACTACTTCGCCGCACTGAAGGCTTCGACCGGGGCGCCAGACCCCGCGATCGATGACACCCATATCTTCTCCGGTCAGTCATCGGGCCTGCCCCTGACCAACGGCGCCGTCGCGGTCTCACCGGACGGCAGCACGGTCTATGTCGGCGGCAGCTTCACCACCGTCGACGGCCTGTCGCGCAACCACATCGCGGCATTCAGCACATCCACGGGTGCCCTCCTTTCGTGGAATCCGAATGTCAGTGGCAAGGTGAGCGCGATCGCAACGTTCGGGAACGTCGTGTATGTCGGCGGCTCGTTCGCCAAGGTGGGCAAGACGACGGTGGGGACGAATTTCGCGGCGATCAATGCGACGACCGGTGCCGCTATGTCGTGGGGTACCGGAACGACGCCGAGCTTCGACAACACAGTAGACGCCCTTGCCGTCAGCTCTGACGGTTCACAGGTGGTCGCCGGCGGTTACTTCAGCAACGTGGACGGTTTGTCGCAGAGCGCGGACGGTACGACCGTTTACAACAAGGCCGCCATCATCGGTGGCGTGACGTCCTCGACGCCTGGAGCACTTGAGCCGATGCCGGCCGATGCCGTTGCGGTCCCGCCGGGCACCGACGCCGCACCGGTCAACGGCTGCACTTCCGACGTGAAGTTCGCGACGATCAGCGGCGGAGTCGCCTATATCGCCGATGAAGGTACCGGCGGTGGCTGCTTCGACGGCGTGTGGGCAGTCAACCTCAGTGACGGCTCATTGAAGTGGGTAAACAGGTGCCTCGGTGCCACGCAGGTTCTGGCGGTGATCGGCAACTACGTCTACAAGGGCTCCCACGCGCACGACTGCCAAGAGAACAACACCAACGGGCCGGTGTCGGACGACCCGGCGAACTTTCCTCAGGTCGACACCAACCACGCCCGTCACTTGCTCTCGCTGAACACCAGCAACGGTTTCCTCGGCCCGTGGTACCCCTTCTCCAACGCCGGTCCGAACCTCGGCCCACGGGCGATGGCGACGGATGGGACCCAGCTCTACGTCGGCGGCGACTTCACCACGATGAACTACGTGGGGCAACAGGGTATTGCTCGCTTCACCACGACCAACGACTACCCGACCCCCAAGCCGGCCCAGCCGGTCGCGGTTGCCTCCGGCCCGGGGTCGATCAACGTCTACGCGCAGGCTCCGGTGGACCTCGATGACGTCGACCTGACCATGGAACTGTTCCGCGACGGCGGCACGACTCCGATCGCCAGCCAGAACGTGACGTCGTACTTCTGGCAGCAGCCGGTGGTCGGGTTCACCGATAGCGGCCTTCAGCTTGGTAGCCAACACACGTACAAGGTCGAAGCGGTCGAAACCTACGGTACGGGCAGTAGTCCGATGTCGGTGGCATCCGCTCCGGTCACCGTCTCCAACGGCAGCACCGGGTACGCCGCGACCGTGCTGAGCCAGAATCCAGTCGGGTACTGGCGGTTCGGAGAGTCCGGCGGGACGATCGCCGCCGACTCCTCGCCGAGCCTGAACGGCGGCGTCTACACCGGCGGTGTCACGCTCGGCCAGCCGGGCGGCATCCTCGGCGACTCGAACACGGCGATGACACTCGATGGCTCGACCGGCTACTTCTCGTCCGGCCAGTCGGAGCCGAGCCCGTCGGTCTTCTCCGCAGAAGCGTGGTTCAAGACCACCACGACGTCCGGCGGCAAGATCATCGGCTTCGGCAACAACCAGACCGGTGACAGCAGCAACTACGACAAGCACATCTACATGACCAACAGCGGTCAGCTGATCTTCGGTACCTACAACGGTGGCACCGACATCATCCAGACGACCAAGTCCTACAACGATGGTCAGTGGCACCAGGTGGTCGGCACTCAGGGTCCGTCCGGCATGTCGCTCTACGTGGACGGCGTGAAGGTCGGCAGCAACCCGACCACCACCAACCAGACCTACAACGGGTTCTGGCGCGTGGGTGAGGACAACCTCAACGGGTGGCCGAGCCAGCCGAGCAGCAACTACTTCGGCGGCAGCATCGACGAGGCGTCGGTGTACAACACCGCGTTGACTCCGCAGCAGGTGGCGGCGCAGTACACCGCGGCCGGCTACACGCTGCCGACCCTGCCGGGTTCCAACACGCCGTACGCGAAGACCGTCATCGCCGACGGCCCGTCGCTGTACTGGCGGCTCGATGAGACGTCCGGCAACACGGCGAACGACCTGTCGGGCAACGCGGACAACGGTCTTTACAACACCGGTGACACGCTCGGTGTGCCCGGCGCGATCAACGACGGCAGCTCGCCGGCCGACACCGCGATCTCGACCGACGGCAACGACGACGGTGTGATGGTCTCGACCTCGCAGACGCCGAGCCCGTCGACGTTCAGCATCGAGGCGTGGTTCAAGACCACGAACCCGAACGGCAAGATCATCGGGTTCGGCAACAGCAGCTCACCGACCGGGAGCGGCAACTACGACAAGCACATCTACTTCAACAACGGTGTTCTGAACTTCGGTGTCTGGAACAACGAGGAAGACGTGGTCTCCGCGCCCGCCTCGCCGAATCTTGCCGACGGGCAGTGGCACCATGTCGTGGCGACTCAGGACAGCTCCGGGATGAAGCTGTACGTCGATGGCAACCTGGTGGCGTCGAACGGTGTCACCACGAACCAGTCCTACAACGGGTACTGGCACGTCGGCGGCGACAGCGGCTGGGGCAGCGTCCAGGACTACCAGGGCTCCGTCGACGAGGTGGCGATCTACCCGTACGCCCTGTCGGCCGCTCAGGTCCTGAACGACTACCAGATCGGGACCGGCCAGAGCACCACGCCGACCCCGCCGCCGGCGCCGGGTGCGCCGACCGTCTCGAGCTCGTCGCCCACCACGGCTCACGTGGCGTGGAGCACCGTCGCCGGTGCCAGCTCCTACAAGGTGCTGCGCTCCGTGTCCGGTGCGAACAACTTCGCGTACGTCGCGACGGGTGTCACCGGGACCAGCTTCGACGACAGTGGCCTCACGCCGGGTGGGAGCTACGACTACGAGGTCGTTGCGTCGAACGCGGGCGGCGACAGCCCGCCGTCAGGCCTCACGACGATCACCACGGTGCCGGCCCAGCCGGGCACGCTGACGGCGTCCACCAACGGCACCAGCGAGATCGATCTGAGCTGGGGTGCTGCCACGGGTGCCACGTCGTACGACGTCTGGCGTAGCCCGAGCGGTGCGAACACCTTCACCGACCAGGCGACGGTCAACGGGACGACCTACAGCGACACCGGGCTCAACCCCGGCGACGCGTACGACTACGAGGTCATCCCGTCCGACTCGGCCGGTCCCGGCGCCACGTCCAACATCGCGTCCGCGACCACCCTGCCGGCGAAGGTCACGGGGCTGAACCCGAACGCGGTGTCCAGCACCGAGATCGACCTGACCTGGAACACCGCAACCGGTGCGTCGACCTACGTGGTGCAGCGAGCCCCGCATGGCTCGTCGAACTGGACGACGATCAGTTCGGGTTCGAGCGCGACGTCGTACAACGACACGGGCCTGAACCCGGGCACGACGTACGACTACCAGGTTGCGGCGGTTGACAACGGCGGAACCGGTGCGTTCTCCGACACCCAGTCGGCGACGACCAACCAGGTTCCGCCGGGCCAGGTGACCGGGGTACATGCCAACGCGGTCTCCCCGACCGAGATCGACCTGACCTGGGGCGCGACGCCTGGGGCCACCGCCTACGAGGTGGACCGGTCGACGGTGTCAGGCACCAGTGGGTTCTCGCCGGTGGCTACCGGGCTCAGCTCACCCTCGTACAACGACATCGGGTTGTCGCCGAACACGCCCTACTGGTATCAGGTGATCGCTAGCAACTCCGCGGGCCCAGGCCCGGCGTCGACCGCCGCCTCGGCGACAACGCCGGCACTCAACCCGGCGGTCCTGGCGAACAGCTTCGAGGGCGGCACATCGGGCACGGCGATCACCGCGGCCAACTCCGGCGGAGGATCCGGGAACAAGTTCGACTCGGTGAGCTGCACGGGTGGAACGGCGACCTACAGCACCAACTCGGCGCACGGCACGCTCGCCGCCGCACTTACGCCGGGCACCTCGCCGTGCTACCTCCAGTGGGGGAAGACGTCGATCACCTCGACGTCGACCACGAGCTATGGCCGGTCCTACCTCTACCTGGCCGCGAACCCCGCGGTCACGGAAGAGTTCGCCCACCTCGGTGACTCGTCGTTCAACCGGGATGCGCAGATCAACATTTCGACCGCCGGAAAGATCACGCTGTACGACGCCAATAACACCAAGCAGGCCACGTTCACGCAGTCGCTGCCCCTCAACACCTGGCTGCGAGTGGAGTGGACGCTGGTGAACTCGACGACGTCGGGATCGCTGACGGTGAGCGTCTACTCCGGTGACTCGACCACGCCGATTGAGTCGCACACGGTGAGCGGGATCAACACCGGCACGGCGTTCGGATCGCTCCAGATCGGTCAAGTGCTGTCCTCGTCCACCGCGCCAGGCACCATCCGGCTCGATGACGTTGCGTTCGGCACCACCGGCCCGCTCGGTCCGGGCACGTGAGGAACGTCGCTCGAGCAACGCATTAGGCAGGCACAACGCTTCGCATCTCGGCGCCCCGTCGGATTCATCCGGCGGGGCGCTGGCGTGTGGGCACCGAGAGCGAGCGCCATCTACACCGAGCCTTGTACGGCAATCCTCCTTCACCGCGCCGCAAGCCGGAATGGTGACGAACGAGCAGGAAAGGCGCGCCGGGCGGGTTAGCCTTCTCGGCGTGCTCATCGAGGCGCCTCCACCGCGTGCGCTGCGAGAGCCACCAAAGGATTACTCCGATTGGTCCAAACGGACTAAGGAGAAATGGCCATCGGCCGAGCCGCGGCATCACCCGAATGGGCTCGTCAGTTCGGGCATACGGCGGCCGACTTTGTTGTGTGTCAGGGCTAGTCCCAAGGATGCACCGGAGTCGGAGATGTCGATCGTGTCCGCGCGGAGATACGGCGCGGTAGTAGCCGTCAACGTGTTGATCGGCATGCTGAGCGTGGCGCTGCCGACGTTCACCCACGCGTCCCCGCTGTCGGCCAGCAAGCGCGTGCCGGCCGGTCGGGAGACCGTGACGGTCCGGCGGGTGCTCGAGCACACCCACATCGAGCTCGTCCGAAACGGCGGGTTCGGCGAGGGGCGCAAGCACTGGCACTCGAGCGGTGCCGGGCACGCCAAGCTGAACCTGGTGCACCCCGGATGGCACAGCGGACAGGCCGCGCGCCTCGTCGGCCACAAGCGCGGGCGCACGAACCTGAGCGAGCGACTGAAGATGCAGCGGGCGTTGTTCGGCGACCGCTATCACGCTTCAGTGATGGTCCGGCGCAGCGACCATCGCCGCACCGTCGCGCGCTTGCGCCTCGAGACGACCAAGCATGGCCGGGTGGTTGCGGTCCACAGCCGCGAGCTGACGCTTCGCCACAACGGCTGGCGCAGGATCACCTTGCGTACGCAGAACCGCACGGATGGCTCTCGCCTGGTGGTCCTCGTGACCGGCTCGACCCGGCATCGCAAGGTGCCCGTCGAGGTCGACAACGCCAAGGTTGTCCAGACCGTGACCGTGCGGCGGGTGCGCATCGTCGCGCCGCCGTCGCGCGGCCGGCACCCCTCCGACCCGCAGCCCAGCACGTCGCCGTCCGCGACGCCGACGGTGAGCGCGGACCCGACGCCGACCGCGACGCCGTCGAGCACACCCACGCCGTCAACCACGCCGAGCTCGACCCCGACGCCGACCCCGTCGAGCACCGTGACCGTGCCGCCGGTCGTCTCGCCCACGCCAACGCCGTCGTCCTCCGGCTCTGCCGGCCCGTGCACTGTCTCGGCCTTACTGGTGCCGTCCTGCGGCGTCTGGTGGGGGGTTTACAAACCGCCGGGCACCGGGGAGAACTGGCAGACGACCTTCACCGATCTTGAATCCCAGGTTGGGCGCCCGTTCGACATCATCTATCGCTACCACGACATGTCGAACTCCGGTAGTTCAGGCCAGTTCCCGGACAAGTACGAGCAGGCGTTGGGTCAGAACCATTACCTGATGTTCTCGTGGGCATCGAGGAACTTCTCGACCGGTGCCCAGTTGCTGTGGTCGGACATCGCCGATGGCAAGTACGACGCGACCGTCATCGATCCCGAGGCGGCTCGTCTCAAGGCTTACGGCAAGCCGGTCTTCCTGACCTTCGATCCCGAGATGGACGGCCGGATGGCAGTCGCCGGATCTGCGGCGGACTACGTGGCCGCGTACCGGCACATCCATGACCGCTTTGCCGCCGATGGCGTGACGAACGTGATCTGGGTGTGGACGGTGACCGGCTACAGCGCCCACGACGCGGAGTTCAACTCGCTCTACCCGGGAAACTCCTACGTCGACTGGATCGGCTATGACCCTTACAACTTCGCCTCGTGCCACAACACCGCGTGGAAGTCGTTCAACGACACGATCGACCCCTTCTACCAGTGGCTGGAGAGCAACGGTTACGGGGACAAGCCGTTCATGCTCCCGGAGTACGGCACTGTTGCAGACCCGAGTGATCCTTCGGCGTCGGGTGACTGGTACGCGTCCGTTCCCGCGGCCATGGCATCCCACCCGAATATCAAGGCAGTGATGGAGTGGGACGACACGGCGAGCGGTTGTAGCTCAGAGCTCACTGTCGATCCAGGCACCTTGGCCGGGTTTGCCAGCGCGGGCAAGAGCGCGGTCTTCAACCAGGAGCCAGGCACGGACTGACGATCGCGACGATGAGAGTCACGAGGTCAGCCGAGCTAGCACGGTGAGCGCGTCGGGGTAGAAGCGAGGAGCCCACCCACTCCCCGCTGCCTGCATTGCAAGATAGCGGGCGCAAATCTCGAGGCTGTAGAGGTCGGCGCAGGCCTCAGCCGCCTCACTGGAGCCTTGCAGCTGGCCGACGCCCTTGGTACCGCCGCTGCGCATTCTCCGCAGCGACTCCTCTAAGCTGACCTTCTCAGCGATGAACCCGTGCTGGAAGTGCCAGTGCAGGAGGTCCAAGCCGACCGGCACACCTTCCCGGCTGTGCTCCCAGTCCCACACCACCGTCCGTCCGGAGGCGGTGGCCATGTTCCAGGGAACCCAATCTCCGTGCCAGGTGCCCTCGCGTAGTTCGAGGTGTGGCCAGCGCTCTCCGACTGTCTCGACGGCGCGATGCAACGCATGTCGAAGCGCTGGGTCTAGCCTTGCACCGCCGTCCTGCACCATCGCGGCTATCCGTTGCACGATCGCGCTATCGGGTAAGCGCGCCGTGTTCATCCTCGAGGTACGCGCCACATCCTCGACGATCTCAAGCGAGGGAGCGCGAGAGCCAGCCCAGGCCGTGGCATCCGTCGGCATCGGCGCAGTGACAATAACGTCGAATCCGCCCCACTGACCGCTCCACAGGCAGGCGGGGACGTCGATGGTCGATAGCTTCGGTGCAACGCGTATGACCGCAGCGGCCTCGGCACGGACCTGCTCTCGAGTGCTCTCGTTCCAGGAGAATTTCGCGTAGCCGGCCGGATCGCCCTTCTCGCTGAAGAGCTGGAGCGTCGGTTTTGCGTTCGGAGCCAGTGCGGGTACGGCCAGCGCCGCGACGAGGCGATCGGTACCGAGTCGCTGCGATAACCAGTGAGTGGGAGACACCGCCGGCAGATCCACATCGGAGACGTCGCGCCTCACGAAGATAGTAAGTTGCTGTGACGTGATGGGAATCGCGTGAAGCCGCACGGCTGCAGCCACGCCCAAACGCGTAAACCGAACAGACATCGGTCGAAGCATCCGATAGGCAGTGAGACTTCTCGCCGCAGTTGTACGGCCGGCGGTCAATGGGACGAGAAACTCCGCCTTGTTTGCATACGGAACGATCGCATAGGACTCGATGGCTCGATACCCTGGAGGGCATCGATCACTCAGCGTGACGATGACGTCGTCACTGCCCCACAGATGATCGACCAGTCGCTTGAGTCGGGGTGATAGTGCGCCCAGGCTCATGGTCAGAGGGTACGGGGCAAGAGGCATAGGTTGCGCGAGGAGGCATGATCGTTGGAGAAGGGTCGCGATAGTCAGGGGTCGCTTCGAGTTCTGTATGTCGGCGGCGCGGGGCGCAGCGGCAGCACGCTCGTGGGTCGTGTCTTGGGTGCGATGCCGGGTGCATTCAATGCAGGCGAGTTGATGTTCATCTGGCGCCGTGGCGTGCTTGAGAACCAATTATGCGGCTGCGGAGAGGGATTCCTCGACTGCTCGTTCTGGACCGCGGTGGGCCAGGCCGCCTTCGGGGGTTGGGACGTCGTCGATGCGAACGCAGCCGAAGCCTTGCGCGCGCGGCTCGAGCGGACTCGGCGGATTCCGGCCCTAGCCGTACCGCGCGCCGCAAAACTCACGCGATCTGAGCTCGCGTCCTATTGCGAGCACATCACGCGTCTTTACAGCGCCATCTCGGATGTGAGCGGTGCCGCCGTCATCGTCGATACGTCGAAGGGGCCGCCGCACGCGCTCGTCCTTCGTCAGATGCCGCTCGACCTCCGGATTTGCCTGCTCGTGCGTGACAGCAGGGGAGTGGCCTACTCGTGGACGAGACGTAAGCCGCGCCCGGAGATCCAGCACGAAGAGGCGTACATGGACACCTACTCAAGCGTGCGAAGCACGGTGGAATGGGTGGGCTTCAACTCGATGTTTGAGCTTGGCCGGCTTGTTCGCGTTCCCATCATGAGAATGCGCTACGAGGATTTCGTCAATCAGACCGAAGGAGAACTGAATCGCATCGCCGCCTTCGCCCGGCTCGATGGGGTGCCTGCGGGCCTGGTCAGCGAAGGTGTGGTATCACTCGCGCCCGATCACAGTGTCGCAGGGAATCCGATGCGCTTTACCAGCGGCAGGGTGCCGCTCGCGGTGGACGACGAATGGCGCCGCGCGATGCCGGCGAGCCGTCGCCGACTGGTGTCGGTGCTCACCGGGCCGTGGTTGTGGCGGTACGGCTATCTGCGACGCACCTGAATGGTGCGGCCTACCAGGCGAAGTCTCGGCCAAGGTAGTCATACAGCGCACGGTTGTGCGGCACAAAGAAGTCTGTGAGGAACTCGCGGCTCGGCTCGCTCATCGGCTCCGCCGGGCGGTAGTTGAAGCGCTTGACCTCACCGAGCTGATGACCGGGCAGCCCGAGGAAGTCGGTCACCTGATCGAAAATCGCTTGTTTGTCGGCGTAGAACGCCTCGCTCTGGACGATCAGAACCTGTTCGCTGGGGTACTGGCCGAGCCAGCGCTCGAGCTGAGGCAGGTAGACGCCGCGATCGCGATACGTGTAGAAGTCGTGCGGCCGGCTGTAGTACAGCGGATCGGCAGCCATCCGATCGGCCTCGCCTGCGAGCCGGTCGTCCTCGGCCGCGAGGGCGGCATCGAAGCTCAGCGGCTCGACCCCCTCGTGCACCCGTTCCCAGTAGTGCGAGTAGGCGCGAGCCACCGGGTCGCGAAGCATGATGATGATCTTGGCCTGCGGGAGCAAGGCACGAGCCCGCTCCGCGGCGTACGGCGAGTAGAGGTAGTACGGACTCGCCTCGCCGGTGACCGGGGCGGTCTTCCCAACTCGCGCCAACTGAGTGCGGCGTAGTCGGGTGGCGAAATGCGATCGGTACCACCGCTCACTGCGGTCGTAGTGCCAGTAGAAGTAGTGCGGACTCTTCAGGTTCTGCGCGGCGGGGAACATGGGCAGTATGTGGGGATGGGTCAACAGGTAGTTCCATAGCGAGGTCGTGCCGCCGCGCTTGGTTCCAATAATCAGGAAGTCCGGAAGTTGCCGTAGCGAGGCGGTGGCGACTCCCCATTCGCGGAAAGCGGTCTTCGCAACCGTTCGCATGGGCCGAGTCATCGTGGCCCCGACGTGTGGTGGTCAGTCGCCGGGCGGAGGTTGAGCAGCCGGCTTACCCCGAGCGCGTCGAGGAGGAGGCGGATCTCTGGATCGTTGCGCCGTCGCCACCACCACGCGACATAGCAGGCACCGCCGATGACCAGCCACGCTGCCGGTGGCCACAACAATCGAGGCTCGAGCAGGCCGAGAACGACACCGGGTGCGCCGAAGCACAGCCCGGCGAGGATGGCGGTCCGGATCGTCGCCCGGTCGAAGATCTGCAGACCCATCAGGTAATGCACCTCAAGACATGCGAGCACGTTGAGGACAACGATCGCCGCGGCCCATCCGATTGCTGCTCCGGTCGCTCCGTGATGCGGAATGAGCAGCAGGTCGATAATGACGTCCACCGCGAGCGCGCTCGTAGCGTTCACGACGTTCCAGCGGCTGCGCCCGGCCATCAGCAGGACGCTGCCGATGTTGCCGGTCGCGGTGTCGACCAGCATGGCCAGCGAGAGGATCGTCAGCGAGGTTGCGCCGCTGGTGAAGTGTCTGCCGAAGACGCGAAGGATGGCTGGCGAGAAACATGCCAGCCCGAGATACAGCGGCCAGGAGGCGGCGACGACGGCTTGGGCGCCGCCGTTGAACAGCGCCTCCGCTTCCGATGTCCGCTCCGTGGCTAGGAGCCTCGACAGCTGCGGTGTGATCGCGATCCGGGTGGCCTGGAGCACCAGGGTTCCCGTGGTGATGAAGCGGCTGGCAGCGGCATAGACGCCCGCCTCCAACGGCCCGACGAGCCAGCCGACGAGCAAAACGTCGAGCCAGATCAGCATGATCTCTGCGACGCCGCCGAAGGCGCGAGCGCCGGCGAACGCCCAGAACTCCCCTGCGAGGGCCGGTAGCGGCCGTGGCTCCGTGGCGGACTGGCCGGCCGTGCCTAGCCGCCGGGTCGAGCGCACGACAAGGCCGGCCGCGATGAGCGCGGCGGCGACGAGCGGCAGCCCCCACGCGGCCGCCACTGAGCGCTCCGTGGCGATGCCGGCGGTGACGAGGACGCCGATCGCGAGCGGTCGCAGCAGCGGCAGGCCGATGTTCTGGATGCTGACGTACGGCACCACGCTCCCGAAGCCTCGGGTGCCGGCCGCTAGCACGGTTGCCACGGACGCGAACGCGAGGTACGGCGCCACCGTTCGCAGGAAGCTCGCGCCGTGGACGCTGTTGCCCTGAGTCATAAACACCCGGGCAAGCGTCGGCGCGTAAATGGACACGAGCACCGCCGCGATGCACCCGACGACGAGAACAGGAACGGTGGCGACGATTAAGGTCCGCGAGATGTCGGCCGGTCGGCCAAGGGCGCGCAGCCGCGGGATCGCGCGAACCAGTCCGGTGTCAGCCCCGAGCTCGAGTGCGTTACTGAGGATCGTGAACAAACCAAGCGAAACGAAGAAGACGCCGGCCTGCTCGGCGCCGAGTCCGCGAGCAACGACAACCGTGAGGAGGAATCCGCCGACGCCCGCGATCAACCCGCCCGCGAAGCTCAGCGCGCCGCCGCGGATGACTCGCTGTCCGGTCGCCGACGAGGTAGCCGGCGCATCCATCTGGTGGACGCTCATCCGCTGATCGAGGCGAACTCGCGAGCCGGCTGAACCGCTCGATCAGCCAGAACCCAGCGCACCGGGCGGTCGCGCAGCGCAATGGCGGTCGCGGCCATCAATAGGTCGAGCTCGGTGCCCTGGATCCGGTAGACGATGAGAACGGCGAGGGCGATTATTGGGACCGCATGCATCCACATCATGCTCTGAGACCGCACCCGGCGGGTAGACCAGGCGAACCCAATCAGGGCGAGGACATAGAACGCCGCGCCCGGGAAGCCAGACGAATAGAGCACGGTCCAGAACTCGCCCTGGGTGCCCAGATCGGGGCCGTTGGTGTTGACCGTGGAAGCTGCGGGTGCGCCGTAGCCGAGGAGTGGTGACTGTCGAACTTCGTTGTAGGTCGCTGCGTATTCCGCCGTGCGGCTGTCGTTGCTCGAGCTGTTGCTCAGCCGCTCGTCCAAGCGCCGCGTCACATGCAAGGCCGAGCCGATGCCGACCAGAAGGCCGGCTACGACGAGCACGCCTACCAGCGCCCGGCCATGCCCCTGCATGGCGAAGCGCACTGCGACGTACACGACCCCCACGGCGATGCCGAACGCCATGCCTCGATTGAGGGTCGCGACTGCCGGCACGAGACCGACGATCAGCAGAGTGATGAGCGCAACCCGCACGCGAGAGCGCCGAGCCGATGCCACTCCGGCGAGGACGAAGGGAACCAGGAATGCGAAGTTAACTCCCCAAGTATTCGTGTACGGAAAAGGGGCTGCCGGTCTTGGCTTTACCCGCGCCGCGGTCTGTGTGCTTACTTGGGCAAACGGGGGGTGGACAAGCTTCCCTACGAGATCGTTGTTAACAATGCTTCCTGGCAGGACATGCTGGAAGGGTGTCGTGAGAGAACCATGCGGGTGGGCGATTCCGAGGTAGCCGCCCACCACCACGAATCCGAGCATGATGGCAGCCATCGTGCACAGTCGCTCGACCGGAAGCCGTTCCGGAGCGCAGTTGTACACATAAACGAAAATCACAGTTGCAGCCACATAGAGGCTGGCGCGATAGGCGAAACCGAGAAAGTGCGTCGCGCCGGACACCTCAAGTGCGCTCAGCAGCATCCAGAGCAGGAACAGAAGCCACGTGCCCAGGGACTTCGGCAGTCTCACCGACCCTACCGTCGCGAGGATGAAGACCATCGGTACCGCAACGATCTGCGGGATGAAGCCGCCCAGTCCCAATAACCATGCGATAGGAAAGCCCGCGAACAGCCCCCATAAAGGCCAGATCGGAAGCTCGCGAGCGCGCTGACGGGTGCGGGATGACCGCGTCGCGATCACCTCAGATTCCTTTGCCTCTCGCGTGCGCCGCCCGAAGAACGAGCTCCGGCGAGAGCAAGTGGAATGCCACGGCAAGGGCGAGGTACGCGCGAGGCTCAAGCCAGTTGCTGCGTAGGCAGCGACCCGCCGTTTGCCGGGCCTGGCGACGCTTACCCTGAGCTGCTTGGGCGAACGCGATCTGTCCGAGGATGCGGCCGCGCCCCTGAGGGCTTCGCTCAAACTCCGGATGCTTGGCCAACAGGTAGGTCAACGAGTCAACAATCGTTGCCCAGCGACTTTGGAAGAACGAGCCCCTGTGCCAATTGATGCGGACAAGGGGTGCGGAGATCATCGGGATGGAGGTGAGGCTCGCTGCGCGCAGGAGCCAGTCGTAATCCTCGGCGTACCCCCCAGGCAGCGACTCGTCGACCAAGCCGACTCGATCGCGGAAGAAGTCAAGCCTCGCGAGCAAGGTGCACGGATTGAGCTCGAGTACCCGGCTCCGCAGGAGGTCATCAAGTGTGACGGTGGCCGCTCCGGGCTTGACGGCGATGTCGACCTCGCCTTGCCTCATGACGATTCCGCATCCCACAATTACAGTCTTCGGGTTAATCGTGAGGAGCTCGACCTGCTGCTCGAGCTTTCCCGGCATCCACTCGTCGTCATCGTCGCAGAACGCGATGAGGGAGCCGGTTGCGGAGAGAACACCGGTGTTGCGCGCGCCGGCGAGCCCGGGGTTTCGGCTGTTGCGCACCGCTCGCAGGGTGCGGCGCGGGCCGATCTCGACATCGATCGGCTCGGGGTCGCTCTGGTCGAACACCGCGATGCACTCGACGTCGCCCGAGTAGGTCTGGCCGAGCACCGCCTCGACGGCACGCTTGAGCATCTCGGGACGGTCTCGCGTCGGGATGACGACGGTGACGGTCGGCAGCACCGCGGACTCTGCCGCGGGCGCCGACTCGGTGGCGGTGTCGACGCTCAAGGCAGCATCGTCACTGACAGATCGCGACTTTGCCCGCCGCTTCCGGTCCGGTCGTTGGTCGAGAAGCCGGCGGTCTCGTCGATCAGCCGGCCGATCCTCATCACACCCTCGGTCGACAGCTCTCTCGGCGTGACGATGCGGGGCGCGTCAATGGCCGCATGCACCGCGTCGCGGAAGGCCGGCTCGTCTTCTGCCCGGACGACCAGGTTCTCCGTGTGCAGGCGGGCCGCGAACAGGCGCTGGTGGTCGTCCACGTGTTCGCCGAGTGACGACCGGCGGGGTACGACGACCGGCCGGTGACCGAGTCGCCGGGCTTCGAGCAGCGTGGTCGGGCCGCCGCTCGAGACGACCGCACGCGCGGACTCCATCAAACCGAGCAGCGCGTCGTGGTCGAGGTAGTCGAAGCACTCGGCGCCGGCCGGCGGCAGCGCGGTGCCGTACTGCACGACGCATCTCACCCGGTCGCCCTCATCGCTCAACCACCGCTCGACCCACTGCATCAGCCGATCGAAGGGGTGGTGGTCGCCCCCGACCGTCACGAAGACGAGCGGCTTGCGGTACGTCGAGGTCACAGCAGCGGCCCAACGTTCGTCGAACCGGGGTAGAGCGCCTCCTGCTCGGGCCACTGGACGAGGAACTTGGTCGACAGCGGCTTGCAGAGCCGGCCGGTCAGCGTGCGCGAGTCCAAGCGGTCATACACCTCTATATAGACGGTCGGGATCCGCCGGATCCGGCCGACGATGAAGAACGGCAGCGCGACTCCGGCACCGGTGGAGACGATCACATCGGGCTTGTGGCGACGGATCGCGGCGACCGCCAGCCAGAAGTTGCGTACGAGGTTCGGCAGGTTGCGCGTGGTCGGCCAGTGGGCCCAGACCACGTCCTCGTCGGCCAGCTTCGACCGGGCGTCCGGCTTGTCGAACGAGACCCACACGCGTTCGCGTCCCGACCACCAGCCGCGCAGGCCGATCAGTTGGGCCAGGTGGCCGCCGTTCGACGCGACGAACATCACCCTCGGGCGGGTGGGAGCCGCCGCCGAGGCCGGCTCGGACTCGTACGCGGTGAGATCGATCTCGCGCTGACCAGGAGTGCGGGGCAGGGCTCGGGGCGGGATGGCCGAACGCATCACGCCACCTTCCCTCTTGTGGTCGCTCACGAGGCAAGCGAGCCGGGCGGTCGTCGCGACCGATCCGGCGGGATTTGCCCTTCTATTTTGCCGTACCGGCCGAAGGGCTGCCAGCGGTTCTGGAGACCCGATCGCAGCAACTTGGGCTCGGCCGGTCGGCCTAGACCGAAAGTCCCTGCCCGGTTCCCGTCGAGGCGGCGTCGCCGAGCGCGGCGCTGTCGGTGCCGGTCGGTAGCCTGGGTGTTCGCTATGACGCTTGCTGGGCTTACCGCGCTGCTGAATCCGGACCCGGTGGTTGCTGCGGCTGGTGCGCAGGCACGGGAGCCGGAGCTCAGTTTGTCCGGCCCAGCAGGTCTTCGTCCCTTTGTGATCGCTGCGATCGCCGGTCAAGGGCGCCCCGTGCTCGCGATCACGGCCACGGAACGCGAGGCGCAGAGCCTGGCCCTGGCGCTGCGTTCCCTGCTGCCCGCCGAGTCCGTCGTCGACTACCCGGCCTGGGAGACCCTTCCGCACGAACGGCTGTCTCCTCGAGCGGACACCGTGGGCCGCCGGCTCGCGGTGCTCCGCCGGCTCTCCCACCCGAGCGCAACGGATCCGGCCACCGGCCCGGTCAGTGTGCTGGTGGCTCCCGTGCGCAGCGTGCTTCAACCGCAGGCGCCCGGGCTCGGCGAGCTTGCGCCGGTCGCGTTGCGGGCCGGTGACGAGGCCGAGTTCGACGCGGTGATCGAGTCGCTGGCCGGGATCGCTTACACGCGGGTCGAGATGGTCGAACGGAGAGGTGAGTTCGCGGTTCGAGGCGGGATCCTCGACATTTTCCCGCCGACCGAGGACCACCCGCTGCGGGTCGAGTTCTGGGGCGACACGGTTGAGGAGATCCGCTACTTCGCGGTCGCCGACCAGCGCTCGCTCGAGGTAGCCGCGCAGGGCGTGTGGGCGCCGCCATGCCGCGAGATCCTGCTCACCGACGACGTCCGCGCGCGGGCGCGGGAGCTGGCCGAGCGCCATCCTGAGCTCGCCGAGATGCTGGACAAGATCGCGGCCGGCATCTCGGTGGAGGGCATGGAGGCGCTCGCCCCGGTCCTGTTGGAGCGGATGGTGCTCCTCCTCGACGAGCTACCCGACGCCACGCACGTCGTGGTCTGCGACCCGGAGCGGGTGCGGTCACGTGCAACGGACCTGGTGGCAACCAGCCAGGAGTTCCTCGCGGCGTCGTGGGCCGCGGCCGCCGGCGGTGGTCAGGCGCCGATCGACCTGGGCGCGGCGGCGTACCGCACGATTGCCGATGTCCGCGGTCGCGCGCTCGAGCTCGGCCTGCCGTGGTGGAGCGTGACACCGTTCACGGCCGACGAGGAGCTTGACCCGGGTGCGGTTGCGTCCAGCGCTCGCGAGGTCGAGCAGTACAGAGGTGACGTCAAGCGCGCACTCGACGACATTCGTGGCTGGATCGGGGCCGGCTGGCGGGTGGCAATCGTGACCGAGGGCCACGGTCCGGCCGAGCGGCTGGTCGAGGTGCTGCGGGGTGAAGACATTCCGGCCCGCCTGGAGGTCTCGATCGACGAGGTGCCCGAGCCCTCGGTCGTGCACGTCACGACCGGATGTCTCGAGGCGGGCATCATCGTCACCACCCCCCGACTCGCTCTGCTTACCGAGAGTGACCTGACCGGGTCGCGTTCGGCGATTCGTGACCTCGGACGGATGCCGAGCAAGCGCCGGGGATCGATCGACCCGCTGACTTTGAAGACCGGCGACATCGTCGTCCACCAGCAGCACGGCGTCGGCCGCTATCTCGACATGGTGACGCGGACGGTCGCCGGCGCGACCCGCGAGTACCTCGTGATCGAGTACGCCGCGAGCAAGCGCGGGCAGCCGCGGGACCGGCTCTACGTCCCGACCGACTCGCTTGACCAGGTCACGAAGTACGTCGGGGGTGAGGCGCCGACGCTGGACCGCATGGGTGGCGGCGACTGGGCGAAGCGCAAGGGTCGGGCGCGCAAGGCGGTCCGCGAGATCGCCGCGGAGCTGATCCGGCTCTACGCCGCACGGATGTCCGCACCCGGCTATGCATTCGCTGCGGACACGCCGTGGCAGCGCGAGCTCGAGGACGCGTTCGACTACGTCGAGACCCCCGACCAGCTGGCGGCGATCGACGAGGTGAAGGCGGACATGCAGGCCGCGCACCCGATGGATCGCGTGATCTGCGGCGACGTCGGCTATGGCAAGACGGAGATCGCGGTTCGCGCGGCGTTCAAGGCGGTGATGGACGGCAAGCAGGCCGCGGTGCTGGTGCCGACCACGTTGCTCGCACAGCAGCACTTCTCCACCTTCACGGAGCGCTTCGCATCCTTCCCCGTCGTCGTCCGCGGGCTCTCGCGCTTCCAGACCGACGCGGAGCACCGCGAGATCCTCGCCGGGCTGGCGGACGGCTCGGTCGATGTGGTGATCGGCACCCACCGGCTGCTCCAGCCCGAGACCCGCTTCCACGATCTCGGGCTGGTCGTGGTGGATGAGGAGCAGCGCTTCGGTGTCGAGCACAAGGAGTTCCTGAAGCGGCTGCGGACCTCGGTCGACGTGCTGACGATGTCCGCGACGCCCATCCCGCGAACGCTGGAGATGTCGATCACCGGGATCCGCGAGATGAGCGTGATCCAGACCCCGCCGGAGGAACGGCATCCCGTCCTCACCTTCGTCGGCCCGTACGACGAACGCCAGATCGCGGCCGCGATCCGGCGCGAGCTGCTGCGCGACGGCCAGGTCTTCTACGTGCACAACCGGGTCGAGTCGATCGAGCGCGCCGCCCGCCGGCTGCGCGATCTCGTCCCCGAGGCGCGGATCGAGGTTGCGCACGGGCAGATGAACGAGCACCACCTCGAGCGCGTCATGCTGGGATTCTGGGAGCGCGAGTTCGACGTGCTCGTCTGCACGACGATCGTCGAGAACGGCCTCGACATCTCCAACGCCAACACGCTCATCGTCGAGCGCGGCGACCTGCTCGGGCTGTCCCAGCTGCACCAGCTGCGCGGGCGCGTCGGCCGCAGCCGCGAGCGTGCCTATGCCTACGTGCTGTATCCGCCGGACAAGCCGTTGACCGAAGAGGCGCACGACCGGCTTGCGACCATCGCGGCGAACGCCGACCTCGGCGCCGGCATGCAGGTCGCCATGAAGGACCTCGAGATCCGCGGTGCGGGAAACCTGCTCGGTGGCGAGCAGTCCGGTCACATTGCCGCGGTGGGCTTCGACCTCTACATGCGGCTCGTGGGTGAGGCGGTTGCGGAGTTCAAGGGCGGCGCGCCCGAGGAGACCGTCGACGTACGCGTCGAGCTGCCGGTCGACGCCCACCTGCCGCACGACTACGTGCCCGGGGAGCGGTTGCGCCTCGATGCCTACCGGCGGATCGCTTCCGCGCAGACCGACGCCGATGTCGACGGGGTGCGCGACGAGCTGCGCGACCGGTACGGCGAGCTGCCGCCGCCGGTCGAGAACCTGCTCGCGGTCGCCCGGCTGCGGGCGTTCGCACGCGGGTTCGGGGTCACCGAGATCGCGGCACAGGGCAAGTACATCCGCTTCACCCCGCTCGAGCTGCGCGAGTCCCAGGTTCTCCGGCTCAAGCGGCTGCATCCCGGGTCGGTGGTGAAGCCGGCGTCCGGCATCGTGCTTGCGACCGCGCCGGTCACGGCGAGAATCGGCGGAGCGACGCTGCGCGACCAGCCGCTGCTGGACTGGTGTCGCGAGCTGCTTCAGGTCGTCGTCGCAGAGCTTTCGCCCGAGCAGGCTAGCCTGGCTTCCCGTGGCTAAGCATCTGCGCCTAGGCGTGCTCGCGGTCGCGGCGTTTGCCGTCGTACCCGTCGTTTCGGCGTGCTCGACCAGCCCCGGCGCCGCCGCGCTCGTCGGCAACACCCGGATCACGACCGGACAGCTGCAGGCCCAGGTGCACGCTTCGCTCGCCGATGGCAAGGCCGCGTCACAGCAGGGCTTCAACCGCACGACCTTCACCCAGCAGCTGCTCAGCCACATGATCAACGTCGACCTGCTCAATGCCGCCGCCGCGGCTCACCACGTGTCGGTGAGCCGGCAGGACATCAGCGCCGAGACCGCGTCCTTCGTCCAGCAGACCGGCAGCTACGCCGCCCTTCAGCAACAGGCCGCAGAGGGCGGGGTCAGCAAGGCGCAGCTGCCGGGGTTCATCCGTTACGCCGCGCTCGAGAAGAACCTCACGACGGCGTTGATCAACACGCTCCCGGTCACCTCGGCCCAGCTCGCGGCGGAGTACCGCAAGGACATCGACCAGTTCGACCAGCTCCAGGTCGCCCAGATCTCGGTCAAGACCAAGGCGCTGGCCCATCACATCCTCGCCAAGGTTCGCCGGACGCCTTCGTCGTTCGCGTCGCTGGCGCAGAAGTACTCCCTGGACACGACGACGAAGGCCAACGGCGGCGTGGTGGGTTACGTCGGCCGCAGCGCCGTGCAGAAGGCGCTCGGATCCGGCGTCTCGGTTGCTCCGGGGACTTTCGCGATCGCGCACTCGACCGGCAACTGGGACGTGGTGCACATCATCTCCCGGCGGACCACGCCTGAGTCGCAGGTCACCTCCCAGCTCAAGCAGTCGTTGTTCTCGAGCCAGGGTGCGACGTTGCTCGAGAAGGCGATTTCGGCAGAGGCGGTCAAGCTCGGCGTCCACGTCAGCCCGCGATACGGCCACTGGGACGCCAAGACCGACTCCGTCGTGGCGAACTCCAACTCGGTGAGCTCGTCCACGTCCAGCCCGAGCGCGACCGCTTCGCCGTGACCCGGGTGGTCCTGGTCACGACCAGCCCTCGGGTCGCGACCGGACTGCTGAGCGCCCAGGCGTGGCAGGAGCTGACGGTGGCGGGCATCGTTCTCGCCACTGAGAGCGCAGCCGGTTTGGCCGGCGTTCTGCGTGCCGCGGGGGTCGAGGTGTCCTCACTCGATGACGCGACGCCGGTGGCGCTGGCCAGAGCGGTTGGAGCGGCGGCAGCGGACGCCGGTGGTGCCGTCGTACTGCTCGGCCCCGAGGGTCGGCATTCGGAGGCGTCACAGCTGGCCGCGGCGCTTGGCGCCGGCGATGAGAGCTCGAGCCTGGTGGTCGAGTCGGTGGCCGGGACCTGGGACCTTCCCGGCGCGCGCTTGCTCGACGTCGTGACGACGATGGACCGGCTGCGCTCGCCGGGCGGGTGCCCGTGGGACGCGGAGCAGGATCACGTCACGTTGGCGCCCTACCTGCTCGAAGAGGCCTACGAGGCGTTTCAGACCATCGAGGACGGCGATCTCGAGGCGTTGCGTGACGAGCTCGGCGATGTGTTACTGCAGGTCGCCTTCCATGCGCGGATGGCCGAGGAGCAAAGCGAGGACGTCCGCTGGTCGATCGACGATGTCGCTGCCGGTCTGGTCGAGAAGCTGGTCCGCCGGCATCCGCATGTGTTCGCCGACGCCACCGTCGACAGTGCCGAGGCGGTTCACGCGAACTGGGAAGCGATCAAGTCGGCCGAGCGCGGCGGCGCCTCGCCGCTGTCGAGCGTGCCGCTCGCCCTGCCCGCCTTGACCCTCGCCTCGACCCTGCAGCGGAAGGCGGCGAAGGCCGGCCTCGACGAGGGTGAGCTGAGCGACTCCGCAGCGGCCTTCGCCGACGCGGTCGACCGGTATCTGGCCGGTCCCACCGAGGTGAGCGCCGGGGCGCTGCTGTGGGCACTGGTTGCGGTACTGCGATCGGCCGACATCGATCCCGAGCGCGCGCTGCGGGCGAGGGCACGTGCCTTCCGCGAGAGTTCCTCGCCCTCGCACTGATTCCGCCCAGGAACAGCCCGGGTTTGCGCGCCGAGTGGCCTACCGCACTCGCCAGCGCTTCGGCGATAGGCTTTCGGCGCTTGCTTCCCCGTGCAAGGAGCGGATCTACGTGCCCAGCATCACCGGTGTCGCTGCGCGAGAGATTCTCGACTCGCGTGGTAACCCGACCATCGAGGTCGAGGTCTTGCTCGAGGACGGCACCATCGCCAGAGCGGCCGTGCCGAGCGGTGCTTCGACCGGTGCGTCCGAGGCGGTGGAGAAGCGCGACGGCGGTGACCGCTACGGCGGCAAAGGCGTTGAAACCGCGGTCTCGAATGTCGTCAATGAGCTTGCGCCGCGGGTGATCGGCCAAGAGGCCACCGAGCAGCGCCTGATCGACCAGACGCTGATCGACATCGACGGCTCACCGGACAAGAGCCGGCTCGGCGCCAACGCCGTACTCGGGGTTTCCCTTGCGGTGGCCCGGGCCGCGGCGGAGTCCAGCGACCTCCCGCTGTTCCGGTACGTCGGCGGCTCGCACGCGCACGTGCTCCCAGTGCCGCAGATGAACATCCTCAACGGTGGTGCGCACGCCGACACCAACGTCGACATCCAGGAGTTCATGGTCGTCCCGCTCGGCGCCAGCACCTTCCGGGAGGCCTTGCAGTGGGGCGCGGAGGTCTACCACGCGCTCAAGGCGGTGTTGAAGAGCCGCTCGCTCGGCACCGGCCTCGGCGACGAGGGCGGGTTCGCGCCCGACCTGCCGCACAACCGGGAGGCACTCGACCTGATCGTCGAGGCGATTGGCAGCGCGGGCTACGCCCCCGGCGTCGACGTCGGGCTCGCCATCGATGCCGCGGCGAGTGAGTTCTACGACAACGGCAAGTACCAGTTCGAGGGCAGCGCGCGCAGTGCCGCCGAGATGACCGAGTACTACGGCGAGCTGCTGTCGGCCTACCCCATCGTCTCGATCGAAGACCCGCTTGCCGAGGACGACTGGGAAGGCTGGTCCGCGCTCACCGCCGCTCTTGGCGACCGGGTCCAGATCGTCGGCGACGACATCTTCGTGACCAATCCCGAACGCATCGCGCGCGGCGTGCGCGAGGCGACGGCTAACTCGCTGCTGGTCAAGGTCAACCAGATCGGAACCTTGTCGGAGACCCTCGACGCCGTCGACCTGGCTCACCGAAGCGGCTTCAGCTGCGTGATCAGCCACCGCTCCGGCGAGACCGAGGACACGACGATCGCGGATCTCGCCGTGGCGATCAACTGCGGGCAGATCAAGACTGGAGCGCCGGCACGGAGCGAGCGGGTTGCGAAGTTCAACCAGTTGCTCCGCATCGAGGGCGTGCTCGCCGATGCCGCGCGGTTCGCCGGTCGAAGCGCGTTCCCGCGAGCGACCCAGACGGCGACCGGATGACGCGCGGCGAAGCAGCCGGGCCACGCCCGAACTCCAAGCGGACGGCCCGCTCCGGGCCGAAGGCGTCCCGGGCGACGGCGGCTCCGCGCCGTACCGTTGCCGAGCCACCCACCGAGTCCCGCGGTCGCTCGACGACCTTGACCGCACGTGCGGCGGTGCTCGTCGTGGCCGTGGCGGCGGTCATGATCGCGTTGGCATTGCCGTTCAAGCTCTGGCTCGGCCAGCGCAGTGACATCGCGTCGCTACAGTCCCAGAGCCAGCAGGAGCAACGGGCGCTCGACCGGCTCAACGCGCAGGGGCGTCGTTGGCAGGACCCGAAGTACGTCGAGTCGCAGGCCCGCAAGCGGCTGCACTACACCATGCCCGGCCAGACCACGAAGGTCGTCCTCGGCCGGTCGGCTGCGCGCGGCCGGTCGACGCCGGCCCGGTCGGGAACCGGCTCGGATCTCGCGTGGTACTCGACGTTCTGGACGTCCGTCGAGTCGGCCGGCGCGTCAACCACCGGCAAGTGAACGCTGGCGCGGAGGTCTCGCGCGCGGACCTGGACGTCGTCGCCGCCCAGCTCGGCCGCCCGCCGCGCGCCGCTCGCCGGGTCGCGCACCGGTGCAGCTGCGGACTTCCTGACGTCGTCGAAACCTCGCCCCGGTTGGCCGACGGCACGCCGTTCCCGACCTTGTACTACCTCACCTGTCCGAGGGCGCGATCCGCGGTGGGCCGGCTGGAGGCGAGCGGGTTGATGCGCGAGATGACCGCGCGGCTGTCCACCGACGAGGACCTCGCCAAGCAGTATCGGGCGGCGCACGAGGACTATCTGCGGCGACGGAACGCGATCGAGGACCTGGGGACGCCGATCAGCGCCGGCGGGATGCCGGACCGGGTGAAGTGCCTGCACGTCCTCGTCGCGCACTCGCTCGGTGTCGGTGCCGGGGTCAACCCGCTCGGTGACGAGGTGGTCGCGCAGCTGGGCTGCTGGGGAGCCGACGGTCCCTGTGTCGCCATCGGGGCGTCGGATGGTTCGATCGAGGGGTGACCCGGGTAGCGGCGCTGGACTGCGGCACGAACTCGTTGCGTCTGCTGGTCGCGGACGTCGAGGGTGACAGCCTGACCGACGTCGTACGCCGGATGGAGATCGTCCGGCTCGGTGAGGGCGTCGACCGCACCGGACGGCTGGCTGACGCGGCGCTCGAGCGAACCTTTCGCGTGCTCGACGACTACGCGGCGGCGATCGAGTCGCGGGGCGTCGACCGGATCCGGATGGTCGCGACGAGCGCGACCCGCGACGCGGCGAACCGCGACACCTTCGTGGCGGGCGTGGTCGACCGCCTCGGCGTGCAGCCGGAGGTGATCGACGGTTACGCCGAGGCAGGGCTGTCGTTCGCGGGCGCCACGCGTGAGCTGCGGGGGGCCGGCGGGCTGCTTGCGCCGTACCTGGTCCTCGATATCGGCGGCGGCTCGACCGAGTTCGTGCTCGGGGACGACACCGGGCCACAGGCCGCGCGATCGGTCGACATCGGCTGCGTGCGCATGACCGAGCGACATCTGCGCGACGACCCGCCGACCGCCGAGCAGGTCGAGGCGGCTCGCGGCGACATCCTCGCCGCGATCGATGAGGTCGCCGCCCACGTGGACCTCGAGAGCGCGCGCACGTTGATCGGGTTGGCCGGCTCGGTGACGACGGTGGTCGGGATCGCGCTCGACCTTCCGGAGTACGACCCGCTACGCATCCATCACGCCAGGATCGCGGCCGACGACGTGCACTCCGTGACGAAGTCGCTGCTCGCGGCGACGCACGAGGAGCGGGCACAGGTCGGGTTGATGCACCCGGGGCGGGTCGACGTGATCGGGGGCGGTGCGCTCGTGCTCGACACGGTGATGCAACGTACCGGCATCGACAGCGTGGTTGCGAGCGAGCACGACATCCTTGACGGGATCGCGTTCAGCGCCGCCGCCGACTGAAACGGTGATCTTGACGTAGGAGGCGCAGGCGGTCGGTTTGTGCGCCTCCAACGTCAAGATCACCGAGGGTTTGTGGCGCCGGAATTTTCTCGGCCGGGACTGATCCAAACCGGGGTCGCGAGACGAACCACCGGTGTGCCCGAGACCAAGATCCTTGCTGCTCCAGTCGCTACCCCCGTGGGGTGGGCCGGCCATGCCCCAGTCTGACGAGCGCGCCGTCGAAGCCGGCCAGCGCCAGAGGTCCAGCGCGTTGAGTCGTCGATTGTTTCTCGCTCGCGGCTCGATGACGGTGGTTGCCGCCGGCGTCGTGAGTGCCATGCCGGCGCTGCCGGCCGCGGTGAGCGCCGCCGAGTCCGAGGCGCCGGCCGCCGAGAGCGAGGTCGGCGCGGGAGTGTCGATGTCGGAGCCGCTGGTCGCTCAGGTCAAGAACCTGCAGACCGGCGAGGTCAGTCTCTACACCGGCGAGCGCGAGATCAGCATTCTCGATCGCGGTCTGGCCGCCCGTCTCTACAACGCCGCCAAGTAGCCCTTCGTCGTACCACTTCGTTCCCGCGGATCCCACCGCACAACTGGCAGAGGTGAGCTATGTCGTCCCACCGTGAAGCCCCGCAGATCTCCAAGGATCCATGTGCTGACAGCACCGACCTGTATGCCTTCGTCAGCCCGGACAAGCCGTCGACCGTCACGTTGATCGCGAACTACATCCCGTCGCAGCGCCCGGATGGCGGTCCGAACTTCTACGAGTTCGCTGATGACGTGCGGTACGGGATCCACATCGACAACGACGGCGACGGCAAGGCGAACATCACGTACCGCTTCGAGTTCACGACGGTCAACAACATCCCGTCGTCGTTCCTCTACAACGATGGCCCGATCACGCTGTCCAAGCCGGGCACGAAAGGGACCAACTGGAACCGGCAGCAGACCTTCACGCTGACCCGGATCGACTATCCCAAGACGGGGCATCCCAAGGAATCGGTGCTCGGTACGCACCTGCTGGTCCCACCGTGCAACATCGGACCCGCATCGACGCCGAACTACGCGGCGAGCTACCTGCCGAGCAGTGGCACCTCGGCGATCCAGCACTTCAGTGCGCACGGCCACACCGGAACGGTCTTCGCCGGTCAGCGCGCGGAGGGCTTCTACGTCGATCTCGGCGCCGTCTTCGACCTGGGTGACCTGCGGCCGTTCTCGAACCTGCACCTGTCCGGGATGCTCAGCGCGATGCCGGGCGTGAACTCGACCGCCGACGTCAACGTGCACTCGCTCGCCTTGCAGGTGCCGATCAAGGAACTGGTCGAGGGCGGCAAGGCCCCGACCTCGACGACCGCGAAGAACGCCGTCATCGGGGTCTGGACGACGGCACACCGGCGCAAGATCACCGTCAACGAGTCCAAGCGCGGCGAGAACGTGCACACCGGCCCGCACGTCCAGGTATCGCGGCTCGGCAACCCGCTCGTCAACGAGGTCCTCATCGCGATCGACGACAAGGACGAGTGGAACCACCTCGACCCGACCGCCGATGGCTCGCCGTTCTTCAAGTACTTCGCCGACCCGTTGCTCGCGCGGCTGTTGCCGGATCTCTATCCGGGCGTGTTCCCCAACCTCGCTGCGTACAACACTGCGCACAACGGCACGTCGAAGACGCACCCGGCCCGACCCGACCTCGTTGCCATCCTGCTTTCGGGAATCCCGCACGGCGTCATCGCCGGCGTGCCGCCGACCAACGTCGGAGGCAAGGCGTTGGCGGACATGTTGAGGCTGAACGTCGCGCAGCCGCCGACCGACCTCGGCAGTGCGAACAACCTCGGCTACCTGGGTGGCGACCCGGGAGGGTTCCCCAACGGCCGGCGGGTCTTCGACGACGTGGCCACGATCGAGCTGCGCGCGATCGCCGGCGCGACGCTGCCGCTCGTCGACTCCTCGTTCAGTGCCGACGCGGCGGCCGGAGCGGTGAGCTTCGGCCTGACCACCGATGGCGGTGACCTGACCGCGAAGGGGACTGAGAACTACCTCACCTCGTTCCCCTACCTCGGTACGCCGTACAGCGGGTTCGCCACCCCGTCGTCGACGATCACCGGCAGCACCGGGTGAGCGTATTGACGTCGGTCGGGCACGCGCCGCTGCCCGAGCCGAGCGGCACCGGCACGGTCGTCCTCGACATCGGGGGCGACGTGGGTGCGGTCGTGCTGTACGTGCCCTTGTCGCTCGCCGGTGAGGAGATCGAGATCCGCGAGGCCGGCCAGGTCTGGAACGGGACGCACGTCGCGGTTCTGGAGCGGGTGCTGGCGACCGGCTCCGTGTGGGCTGCGGTCTTCCCGGCGCTGAAGCAGGGCAGCTACGAGGTCCGGGTCCGCGATGCTGCGACCGCCCGGCCGGAGCTGGTCCTCGACGTCATCGGTGGCCGGGTCTGCCTCCAGCACTGGCCCGACCCGCGCTGATCTTGACGTAGGAGGCGCACGGATCGAGGTTTGTGCGCCTCCAACGTCAAGATCACGGAATGGTGGGGGCGCGGGTGAAGCGGTGCCTTGGAAGTGCCCGGTCGGATGCCGTGGTGGGATGGCGCGATGGTCGTGGCGCCGGGAACCGGTTGGCCCGGCGACCTCGCTGATGCTGCTACGCCGGTGGCGACGACATCTGACGAGGTCGTGGCGCTCGCCGCGAGTGCTGAGCAGCTCGGCGATCTGGACGCGCGTGTTTCGGTCTGCCGGGCTTGCCCTCGCCTGGTCGAGTGGCGCGAGACGGTCGCGACCACCAAGCGGGCGTCGTTCGCCACCGAGGCGTACTGGGGGCGGCCGGTCACCGGCTGGGGACCTGCGGACGCCCGCATCGCGGTGGTCGGGCTCGCCCCAGCGGCGCACGGCGGCAACCGCACCGGCCGCGTCTTCACCGGTGACCGCAGCGGCGACTGGTTGTTCGCGTCATTGCATCGCAACGGGTTGGCCCGGCTTGCGACGTCGGTCACCGCGGGCGACGGGCAGGCGTTGATCGACGTTCGCATGCTTGCGGCCGTCCGCTGCGCGCCGCCGCAGAACCTTCCGACGCCGGCGGAGCGGCTCACCTGCCGGCCGTGGCTGGTTCGCGAGCTGTCGCTCCTCCGCCCGACGCTTCGGGTCGTGGTCGCACTCGGCAACTTCGCGTGGACGGCGTCGTGGCCGGTGCTGCGCGAGCTCGGCTACGACCTGCCGAGGGCCAGAGCCAGGTTCGGCCACGGCGTGGAGGTATCGACCCCGGACGGCCTGTTGCTCGTCGCTTGCTACCACCCGAGCCAACAGAACACGTTCACCGGAAAGCTGACCGAACCCATGCTCGACGCCGTCTTCGCCCGGGCGCGTGGTCAGATCGGAAAGTCAAACTGAGGCTCGGGGACCCCCGTCGCAGCGGGTCACTCGACCGGCGGAGTCCTCGCTAGGCCGCTCGGCGCAGCGCCTGATCGGCATTCGGCGCAGGCTTCTTGAGCCGTTCGGGGCGCTCAGGCCGCCTGAATGAGGGTTCACTCCGACTGAATGTCCGAATTTAGTTCATACCAATTCCGCCATCTGGCCTACCGCTCCTACTCCGTTTGGCCCACACTGGTGGCCGACAGTTCGTCACGGGTGGGACGGAGGTGAGCACAGTGCAGAGCGGACAGGGCTGGGGCTGAGAGAACAGCTTCCACAGTGATTGGTGTGTCAGATAGAGGGCACGCCTGACGATGGGTTACGAGTTGGTGCTGCAGCGCCAAGTCGTAACCCATCGCTATTTGTGGGGTCAGTTCGCTCAGGACCGCGTTCCCGAGCCTCCCACCACCCACCATCTGTGTCGGCGTTCAGTCAAGTGAGCCGGTCAAGTCGACGACCTCTGCTTGCGGCGCTGGGCGGTGCGCGCCGCTGTCGCCCGCCATGACGATCGACCCGATCGTCGACACTGACGGTGTGACCACGACGACGATCGGCATCTATTCACCGGGCGCGATGGGCAGCGCTCTCGGCCGGGCCTGGCGAGACGAAGGCTGCGACGTGGTGACCACCGTTGCCGGGCGCAGCGAGCGCACTCGCTCGCTTGCCGAGAACCTGACGACACTCCCGGACCTCGAGGCGGTCGTTGCGGCTGCGGATCTGGTCGTCAGCATCGGCCCGCCGGCCGAAGCGGTCGCGATGTCGCGTGAGATCGCCGCAGCGTGCGTGGCGACCGGCAGTCAGCCGCGAGTGGCTGACCTCAACGCGATCTCGCCGGCGACCGTTGCCCGGATTGCCGCCGTACTCGTGCCGGCCGGCTGCGAGCTGATCGACGGATCGATCAGCGGCGGGCCACCCAGGCCGGGATCGACCACGCATCTGTATCTCTCGGGCCCGTCGGCGGACACCGTTGTGCGCTTGAGAGGCGTCGGGCTTGCTTCGAAGAAGGTCGGTGACCGCATCGGAACCGCGTCTGCGGTGAAGATGTCGACGGCCGCTGTCTACAAGGGCTTCACCGCGCTCATCGTCCAGGCATTGCGCACGGCGTATGCGAACGACGTCCTCGACATCGTGCTGGCGGATCTGTCTGAAGAGTTCGGCCAGCTGATCGAGGACGCTGCGACCCGCATTGCGATGGCGGCGTCGAAGGCAAGCAGGTACGTCGGCGAGATGCACCAGATCGCGGACACTCAGGAGGCGGCAGGTGCGCGACCCGAGCTCTACGACGCGATGGCCGTCGTCTACGAGTCGCTCGCAGCGACCGACCTCGCCACGTTGACGCCGGAAGCCGCAGCGGACAGCGCCGACCTTCCGGCCGCGCTCGACCGGCTTGTTCCTGCGCGGTAGCGGCTCAGAAGTTGGCGAAGGTTGCCACCCGGCGCGGGAGCAGCCACTCCATCGCCGCCGCCTCGGTCATCGGGCGGCCGTGGAAGTAGCCCTGCACCTGGGCGACTCCGAGGGTTTCGAGCGCGTAGGCCTGGGCGGCCTTCTCCACGCCTTCGGCGACGGTGACCAGACCGAGTGAGTCGCACAGCTCGACTACGGCGCGAACCACCGCGCGGTCCGCCTCGTCGGAGTCCACGGTCTCGACGAAGGTGCGGTCGATCTTCACCTCGTGCACGGGCAGCCCTCGAAGTTGGTGCAGCGACGAGTAACCAGTGCCGAAGTCGTCGATGGACAGGCGTACGCCGAGCATGCGCAGCTCGCGAAGGACGTCAACACTTCGCGACTGGTCCTCCATGACGCTGCTCTCCGTGATTTCCAAGGTGAGCCAACGCGGCTCGAGCCCGCTCGCGGTCAGCATCGCCGCGACCTGGCCGACCAGCACCGAGTCGTCGAGACTGCGTGCTGAGATGTTCACGGCAATGCCCACCGGCTTGCCCGCGTCATGCCATGACCGGCACGTGGTGAGCGCTGAACGCAGGACGGTGCTGGTGAGCGCGGAGATCAGCCCGGTCGCTTCGGCGAGCGGGACGAACTCGGCGGGAGAGATCGGGCCGAGCTCCGGGTGGTTCCAACGGACCAGCGCCTCGAAGCCGGTGACCTCGCCGCTGCCCAGGCGCAGCTTCGGCTGGTAGGCGACGCGCAGCGCACCGTCGCCGAGCGCGTTGCGCAACCCGGCGAGCAGCTGAAGGCGGCGGCTCCCGTCCCGCTCGTAGTCGGGCTCCCACTCACCGATGCCGGCGTTACTGCCCTTTGCGGCGGTCATCGCCATCTCTGCGCGTCGGAGCAGGGTGGCGGCATCGCTGCCGTGGTCGGGTGCTCGCGCGATGCCGAGCGTGACGCGAACATCGGCGCTGACGTCAGCGAACCGGATCGAGCCGTCGACCCGCGACTTGACCGCCATCGCGGCCAGCCGCGCGACCTCGCTGCCGGCCGCACCGGGAATCGCCAACGCGAACTGGTCGCCGCCGACGCGCGCAACCAGGGCGCCGTGGGTCGGGGAGCTCTCCAGTCGACGGGCGACCTCGGCGAGCACGCTGTCGCCGGCGTCGTGGCCGAGCATGTCGTTGACTTCGTGGAACCGGTCGATGTTGAGCAGCACGAGCACGCCGCCCGCCGACCCGTCGAGAGTCGTGTCAAGGAAGGATCGCAGGCTCTCCAAGTTGGCGAGACCGGTGAGCTTGTCCAGCGTCGCGGCGCGACGCAGGCTCTCGACCAGTCGACCCTTCTCGAGTGCGGCGGCCAGCTGGTCGGCGGCCGCTTCGAGCAGGCGCAGGTCGCCGCGTTCGAAGGCGGCTGACTCGCCGGGACGGTTGGCAACGGTCAGCTCACCGAGCACCCGGTCGCTTGCGCGGACCGGAGCGGACAGCGCGTGATGCGCCCGTCGCGGCCGCCCGAGCCCCGGCAACGAATACCAGTGCGCGGTCGCTGCGTTGTCACTGGCGGCACCGAACCCCTCGCCGATCGGTCGCTCGGACACCGTCGTGCCCTCGCCCTTGAGCGGGTCGTCGAAGACGGTGACGACAGTGGCGAACTCGCCTTCGTTGCCCGACGGTGCCGCGAGTTCGAGCGAGTCCGCCTTGATGATGCGACGCAGCTGGGTGAGCGCCGGAGCGAGGTCCGCCGGTCCGGTCGCCGTCGGACTGAGCTCGCGCGCCACGACGTACAAACGGTCCAAGGCGTTGGCCCGCTCCGACAGTCGCTGGTAGGTCTGCAGGCCCGCGATCGTCAGTACGACGAAGACGGTGATCGCCCATGCCGTCGCTTCGTCGTAGTCGATCGCGGCTGCCATGGCGAGCCCGAGGAACGCCATCGCGGTGGCGACGCCGGTTCCGATCATCGCTGTGCGAACGCTCTGCTTCAGTTGCCACGAGGTGTCCGTGAGTGAGATGACCAGGGCAACGAGTGAGCCGGCTACCAGCTCACTGAAGATCACCGCGGCGAACACGGCCGGCCACACCGAGGGATGTGCACCGGCATGGACCGGCGCGACCAGTCGGAACATCCAGATCGCGGCCAGGGTGTGGCAGGCATAGCTCGCGGTGTTGAAGACGCTGCGGATCAGCGGCTGGCGGCGGAGGATCGCGTAGGTGATCACAACGGCGCCGGTCCTGAGCGCCAGCAGCATCAGCGGAGACAGGAACAGCAGGCCGAGGACGAACGGCACGGTCTCGAGATAGATGTTCCACGACTGCTGGCGGTACTCGAACCGCAGCGGGAACGCGATGCCGAGGACGAACAGGCAGAGCACCCACCAGCTCGGCAGGATCACCCCGGCGTAGGCATGGTCGCCGTGCAGGATCGGTGCCGTCGCGCAGGCAATCGCTGCCAGCACGACGTTGAGCGCCCAGACCTGTGCTTCAGATCGGCGCTTGAGTGCCGGCATGGCGGAGTCCTCGTCCTCCTCCGGGGGCGATAGTTCCGATATCGACCGAAGCTGACGCTGCCTGAAGGTGGCCGAGCCGACCGAGAACACGACGATGAGGGCGAAAGCGGGCAGTGCGATGTCGGCCACGGCGTGTGCGGGGCCCACGTGTGCGGTCAGCAGGCCGGCGAGCAGCGTGCCGACCCCGTACGAGCCGGAGATCCCCGCCGCCGCGATCCCGAACGCCCGGCCGCGCAGCTCGTGGGGCACGGCGACCACGAAGACCCGGTTGGCGATGACCGTCATTGCGCTCGCTGCACCGGCGACGCACCACAGGCCGAGGGTGGCCGGGATGGCAAAGTTGGCGGCGGTCAGCGCGAGCAATGCCGGGGTCAGCAGCGCGGTCGGGAGCATCAACCGTTCGGCGACCTCCGGCCGTACCGCCCGGCCCATGAGCAGTGTGCCGATGACCATGCCGAGCGGCGCTGCGGCGCTGAGCAGGCCGGCGGCGAAGGCACCGTGGCCGTCCGCGTGCGCATAGGGCACGGCGACCGCTTCGGTCGCGATGACGGTGCCCACCACGATCCACGACGTGACGACCAGCCAGCGCAGTCGCGAATCGCCGAAGACGACGCGAGCGCCGTCGCTGATCTCCGAACGCCACCGGCTGCGAGCGGCCATCGCGGCCGGCCGGTGCGCGACGTAGCGGCTCGCGACCAATCCGGACAGCGCGAACGTGACGGCGTCGACCACCAGAGCGGTGTGAGGTCCGACGAAGGCAACGAGTGCGCCGCCCAGTGCGAAGCCGAGAACGACCGCGAGCTGGTTCGTGGAGTTCCCGAGAGTTGCGGCGGCGACGTAGGCATCTCCTTCGCCCACGACTTCGGGCACGAGGGCGGCACGCGACGCGGCGAACGGCGGCTCGAGGCAGGCCACCAAGGTGACCAGGACGAGCAGGCTGGCGGTCGGCATCCGCGGGATCGCGACGCACAAGACGAGCAGCATTCGCAATGCGTCGCAGATGATCATCACGGTGCGCCGCGGATACCGGTCGGCGTAGACCGACCCGAGTGGGCCGCCGATCAGCCACGGCAGGTAGGTGACGGCGTAGCTGACTCCGGTCAGGAACGGCGAGTGAGTGCGCTGATACACGATCCAGGCGACCGCAATCCGCGCGAGCTGATCACCCGCAACACTTAGCGTCTGCGCGAGGTAGAGCGAGCGGAACTCGTGGATCGCGAGGACGTCACGGAACGTCGCCCGGCGGCCCGTTCCCACGGACTCGCTCATGGTCGAGCCCCCTGTCCACGACTCACCTGTCTACTGTGCCATTGCATGCACCGGGTCGGTGTTATTGGCAATCGACCGTTCGGGTATGAACGAGCGCATGACCACGTCACCGCCGCCCCGGATTCTTGTGGTCGGAGGCGGCTATGTCGGCATGTACACCGCGCTGCGACTGCAGCGACGGCTGCGGGCGGACGAGGCCCGCGTCACCGTCGTCGACCCGCAGTCCTACATGACCTACCAGCCGTTCCTGCCTGAGTCGGCGGCCGGCAACCTAGAACCACGGCACCTCGTCGTACCGCTGCGCACGGTGCTGAAGCGTTGCGAGCTTCTCAACGGCCGGATCACGTCGGTGAGCCATGACCGTCGGGTTGCGCGCTTCGAGCCGTCCGAGGGTGCGGGTCGCGACCTGCACTACGACGTCCTGGTCATCGCACCGGGATCGATCGCGCGCACCCTTCCGATCCCCGGCCTGGCCGAGCGCGGGATCGGGTTCCACACCGTCGCCGAGGCGATCTACCTCCGCAACCAGGTGCTTTCGCGGCTCGACCTGGCCGCGTCGACCGAGGACGAGAAGCTGCGGCAGCGCGCCCTCACCTTTCTCTTTGTCGGCGGCGGATACGCCGGCATCGAGGCGATGGCCGAGCTCGAGGACATGGCGCGGGACGCCATGCGCTTCTACCCGGGCTTCACCGAGCGCGACATGCGTTGGGTCATGGTCGAGGCCACTGGGCGCATCCTTCCCGAAGTCAGCGAGGACATGGCGGAGTACACGGTGCGCGAGCTCGAGAAGCGCGCGATCGAGGTACGCCGCAACACCAGGGTCGAGTCGATGGTCGACGGGCACGTCGTCCTGACCGACGGCTCGGCGTTCGAGGCCGACACGATCGTGTGGACTGCGGGCGTGCGCGCCAACCCGCTGCTCGAGTCAACCGATCTTCCGCTCGATGACAAGAAGCGGCTGAAGTGCAAGGCGGACCTGCGGGTCGATGGGGTTGATGGTGCTTGGTCGGCCGGTGACTGCGCGGCGGTGCCCGACCTGACGAAGGACGATCCGAATGCGCTGTGCGGGCCGACCGCTCAGCACGCGGTCCGGCAGTCGAAGCGGCTGGCCGACAACATCGTCGCCGCGCTCAGAGGCAAGCCGCTCCAGGACTACCGGCACGCGTACGCGGGTTCGGTCGCGAGCCTCGGCCTGCATCGTGGCGTTGCCGAGGTCTATGGCGTCAAGGTCAAGGGCTTCCCCGCGTGGTTCATGCACCGCACCTATCACGTCACGCGGCTGCCGACTCTGAACCGGAAGGTTCGAGTGATCGCGGACTGGACGCTGGCGCTGTTCTTCCGGCGCGAGATCGTCTCGTTCGGGTCGTTCGCGGATCCTCGACGGGACTTCACGCGGGCAATCGGCGAGTAGCCGCGAGCGGGCGAATCCGGGTAGCGTCACTGCTGTCGCCCGGGTGGCGCAACTGGCTGACGCAGGGGCCTTAAAAGCCCTGGCCCGCAAGGGTTTGTGGGTTCGAACCCCACCCCGGGCACAGGCTCTCGGCACCTCGACGAGGAAGGGACACGCAATGACCAAGGCGGAGTCGGCGTACGAGCTGTTCAAGGCTGCGATCGGTGAGTCGGACGGAGCCGGTGACTGGCTCGTCGTGGACCAGGCGCGGATCGATGCGTTCGCCGACGTCACCGAAGACCATCAGTTCATCCACGTCGACCCGAAGCTTGCCGCCGAGGTGTCGCCGTGGGGCGTCACCATCGCGCACGGCTTCCTGACCCTGTCCCTTCTCGTCAAGCTATGCGAGTCGATCCCGCAACGTGCCGACCGGCTGGACGGCGTCGTCATGGGCATCAACTACGGGTTCGACAAGGTGCGGTTCATCAACCCGGTCAAGGTCGACTCCCGGATCCGCGCGTCCAGCGTCCTGTCCGGCGTCGAGCTGAAAGATCCGAGCACCATCCAGGTGACGCGCACGGTCACGGTCGAGATCGAGAACGAGTCGAAGCCGGCGCTGGTCGCCGAGTGGCTGAGTCGGATCATCTACGGCTGAGCGGCTGCTCAGCCCTGGTAGTCGGGGCCGGCACGGGTGAGCTCGAGCTTGATCAGCACCCGCTGCTCGCGTTCCATCGAGGCGCGGTACTCATCCCAGTCGGGGTGCTCGCCGGAGATCGCCCGGTAGTACTCGACCAGTCCGTCCATGGCGTCCGGCAACGAGACGACCGTGACCGCGCCCTCGACCTGGACGAACGGCCCGAAGAAGTTGTCGGTGATGACGCACAGCCAGGCGCGCGGGTCCCGCCGTACGTTTTTCGCCTTGGCCGCGGCTTCGCGGGTCGATACGACGACTGCGCCCGTGCCGTCCACCGCACAGAGCACGGGTGAAAGCTGCGGGGTGCCGTCACGGCGCAGGGTGGTGAGAACGGCGCGGTGGTTGGCGCGGACGAACGCCCGCGCCTCGTCGAGGTCCACCGGCCGGGGCTAGGCGCGGTTGGCCGCTCGCCGACGATCGTGCTCGTGCACGATCGCGCGGGCGTAGCCGTGCGGGAGGCTGTGCTCGTCGCGGAGCCAGGTGACCCGCTCGTCGAAGCGGAGCAGGGTCGGTCCCTCGTCCAGACAGCCGAGCCAGGTAGGCAGGTCGCGACCCGTCGCCAGAGGGATTCTCGCCAGAAGTGACTGGTGGGTGTCCTCGGACTGGGGCATCGACATGTGCGCCTCCTGGCTGACCGCGGGTGTGTTGGTCAGTTTCCCGCAGTCCGGCTCCGGGGACAAGCCTCCGTGCGCAGTTGTCGCTACCCTTCGGCCGATGGGTGGGCCGGAGCCGGACTACGAGCCGGCCTACGCAGACCGGCTGGTGCTGGCCAGGGGCGACCTGGCCCGGCTGGTGCTGCGGCTGCGGTCGCTCAGCCCGCCGGCCTGGCGCTCGCGCCGGAAGGTCGTCGTGAGCGGCCTGGACCGGCTGGCCCGCCTCTCCGGGCGGGCCGAGGGTCGCGAGGTGCCGCCGGTGCCGCCCGTGGCGGTCCATGCGCTTGCCGACGCGGTCGCGGTGATCGGCGGTGACGCGATCGAGGCCCTGGCCGGCGCGCCGGACGAGCAGCTGCTCACCGAGCTGGTGGCCGTCCTGCGAGAGGTGCTCGAGCTCACCCGCTAGTTAAGGCGTTCGAGGATCATGGCCATCCCCTGGCCTCCGCCGACGCACATCGTTTCGAGGCCGAAGGTCTTGTCGTGCGTCTGGAGGGAGTTGATCAGCGTGGTCGTGATGCGCGCGCCGGTCATCCCGAACGGGTGCCCGACCGCGATCGCGCCACCGTTGATGTTGAGCTTGTCCCCGAACGGGTCGATGCCGATGCCGCGCGCGGACGGGATGACCTGCGCGGCGAAGGCCTCGTTGATCTCGACCAGGTCGATGTCGTCGATGCTCATGCCGGCATGAGCGAGTGCTCGCCCGGTTGCCTCGATCGGGCCGAGGCCCATGATCTCGGGGCTGAGCGCCGACAGGCCGGTCGAGATGATCCGGGCCAGCGGCGTGATCCCGAGCTCAGCCGCCTTGGTGTCGCTCATCACCACGACCGCGGCGGCGCCGTCGTTGAGCGGGCAGCAGTTGCCCGCCGTGACCGTGCCATCCGGGCGGAACACGGGTTTCAACCCGGCCACGCCCTCCATCGTGACGCCGGGGCGTGGGCCGTCGTCCTTCTCGACGACGGCACCGGTCGGTGAGGTGACCGGGGTGATCTCCCGCTCCCAGAAGCCGTTCGCGATCGCCTTCTCGGCGAGGTTCTGCGAGCGAACGCCGAACTCGTCCTGCTCCTCGCGCGAGATGCCGTCGCGCTCCGCGACGTTCTCCGCGGTCTGGCCCATGGCGATGTAGACGTCGGGGAGCTCGCCCGACTCCCGCGGGTCGGTCCAGTGGAAGCCGCCTTCGGCCGCCTTCGCTGAACGCGCCTGCGCGGCGGCGAAGTCCGGGTCCTGGGTGTCGGGCAACGAGTCGCTGTTGCCCTTGACGTACCGGCTGACCATCTCGATGCCCGCGCTGACGAACACCTCGCCTTCGCCGGCCTTGATCGCGTGGAAGGCCATTCGCGTCGACTGAAGGCTCGACGAGCAGTAGCGCGTGATCGTCGTACCCGGCACGTCGTCGAGCCCGAGCTTGACCGCGAGCACGCGCCCGAGGTTGAAGCCCTGCTCGCCACCCGGCAGCCCGCAGCCGACGATCAGGTCGTCGATCGTGTGGGGATCGAGCTGCGGCACCTTGTCCAGCGCCGTTCGAATGATCGTCGCGCCGAGGTGGTCGGGGCGGAAGTCCACCATCGAGCCCTTGAACGCGCGGCCGATCGGCGAACGAGCGGTTGCGACGACGACGGCTTCCGGCATGGCGGCTCCTCCCGCTGAAGGTCTGCCTCAGGGTACGTTGCGCACCGTGGAGGTCTACGACTCAGTCGCCGAGCTGATCGGGCGCACCCCGCTCGTTCGGCTGAACTCGGTCACCGAAGGCGTCGCCGCGCCGGTGCTGGCCAAGGTTGAGTACTTCAATCCGGGCGGCTCGGTCAAGGACCGGATCGCGGCGCGGATGATCGACGACGCAGAGCGCTCGGGAGAGCTGCAGCCCGGTGGCACGATCGTCGAGCCGACCAGCGGAAACACCGGGATCGGGCTCGCGATCGTCGCCCAACAGCGCGGCTACTCCTGCGTCTTCGTCTGTCCCGACAAGGTCTCCGGCGACAAGATCAACGTCCTCCGCGCGTACGGCGCCGAGGTCGTCGTGTGCCCCACGGCGGTGCCGCCCGAGCACCCGGACTCCTACTACAGCGTCTCCGACCGGCTGGCTCTCGAACGCCCGGGCGGCTGGAAACCCGACCAGTACTCGAACCCGGCCAACCCGAGGTCGCACTTCGAGACCACCGGGCCGGAGCTGTGGGCGCAGACCGATGGCCGGATCACCCACTTCGTCGCGGGCGTGGGCACCGGCGGCACGATCAGCGGCACCGGTCGCTACCTCAAGGAGGTGTCGGATCGCCAGGTGCAGGTGATCGGCGCCGACCCGGAGGGCTCGGTCTACTCGGGTGGCACTGGCCGGCCGTACCTGGTTGAGGGTGTCGGAGAGGACTTCTGGCCGGCGAACTACGACCGCGAGATCTGCGACGAAATCGTCGCGGTGTCGGACGCGGACTCGTTCCTGATGACTCGGCGGCTCGCGCGCGAAGAAGGGCTTCTGGTCGGCGGCTCCTGCGGGATGGCCGTGTGCGCGGCGCTGACCGTCGCCCGGCGGCTCACGCCCGACGACCTGGTCGTCGTCCTGCTGCCGGACGGCGGTCGCGGCTACCTGTCCAAGATCTTCAACGACGAGTGGATGGCTGACTACGGCTTTCTTGCCGTCGGCGAGCGCAGTGCGACGGTCGGCGAGGTGCTCACCGGCAAGGACGGCGAGGTCCCGCAGTTCGTCCATGTCCATCCGAACGAGACGGTTCGCGAGGCGATCGACATCCTTCGCGAGTACGCCGTGTCCCAGATGCCCGTCGTCCGCGCCGAGCCGCCGGTCATGGCGGCCGAGGTGATGGGCTCGGTGGTGGAGCGGGACCTGCTGGACGCGCTGTTCGCAGGTACGGCGCGGCTTGCCGACCCGCTCGAGCGGCACATGTCCGCGCCGTTGCCGATGATCGGGGCCGGCGAACCGGTGGATGCGGCGATGACGGCTTTGCACGACGCGGACGCGGCGGTGGTGCTCGACGACGGCCGGCCGGTGGGAATCCTCACCCGCCAGGACGTCCTCGGCTTCCTCGCGTCCCGCTGACCTTCGCCGGGCCGTAGGCTGGCCGTGTGGATGATCAGCCGGGGTTCGAGACGCTCGCGATCCATGCCGGGCAGGAGCCCGACGCCGGGACCGGCGCCGTCATCACGCCGCTCTATCTGACGTCGACTTACGCACAGGACGGCGTCGGCGGTCTACGCGGCGGCTATGAGTACAGCCGCAGCGCCAACCCGACCAGGACGGCGTTCGAAGCCTGCCTCGCCGCGATCGAGGGCGGCGCGCGCGGATTCGGCTTCGCCAGCGGGCTGGCCGCCGAGGACACCGTGCTGCGGACCATCTGCTCGCCGGGCGACCACGTCGTCATCCCCGGCGACGCGTACGGCGGGACCTTCCGGCTGTTCGACAAGGTGCTCGAGCGATGGGGGCTGCGCCACACGGCGGTCGACCAGACCGACCTGGATGCGGTGCGGGCTGCGGTCCGGGACGAAACCGTGCTGGTTTGGTGCGAGACGCCCACCAATCCGTTGCTCAAGATCGTCGACATCTCCGCACTTGCGGCGATCGCCCATGAGGCCGGCGCACTGCTTGGCGTTGACAACACCTTCGCCTCGCCGTACCTCCAGCGGCCGATCGGCTTCGGCGCGGACATCGTGATGCACTCCACGACGAAGTACCTCGGCGGGCACAGCGACGTCGTCGGTGGGGCGCTGGTCGTCGCCGACCAGGAGCTCGGGGAGCGGATTGCGTTCCACCAGAACGCGATGGGCGCGGTTGCCGGGCCGTTCGACGCCTGGCTGGTGTTGCGCGGGATCAAGACGCTCGGGGTTCGCATGGATCGGCACTGCGACAACGCCGAGCAGGTCGTCGCGATGCTGCGGGAGCACGACGCGGTGACGGCCGTGCACTATCCGGACGGCGATGAGATCGCTGCGAAGCAGATGTCCAGGTTCGGCGGGATGGTGTCCTTCCAGGTCGTTGGCGGTGTCGAGAGGGCTCTGGACGTGTGCCGCCGGACGAAGGTCTTCACGCTGGCGGAGTCGCTGGGCGGCGTCGAGTCGCTGATCGAGCACCCGGGGCGCATGACTCACTCGAGCGTTGCCGGGTCGGCCCTGGAAGTGCCCGACGACCTGGTCCGGCTCTCGGTCGGGATCGAGACCGTGCACGACCTGGTGGCCGACCTGCGACAGGCGCTGGCTTGAGCGCTGCCACACCTGGTACGGCACCGATCCAGGTGCAAGGCCTGCGCAAGGTGTACGACGGTCCGCACGGCCCGATCGTCGCGGTGGACGGCATCGACCTGGAGATCGCGTCCGGTGAGTTCTTCGGGCTGCTCGGTCCGAACGGTGCGGGCAAGTCGACGACGATCGGGATGCTGACCACCCGGGTCAGGCCGACCGGCGGTCTGGCCCAGGTGGCCGGGATCGACGTGACGAAGCATCCGGCGGCGGTGAAGCAGCACCTCGGCGTCGTACCGCAGACCAACACCCTCGACCGGGCGTTGTCGGTGCTGGACAACCTGGTGTTCCACGGCCGGTACTTCGGCTTGAGTGGACGCGAGTCGCGGCGGCGCGCCGGTGAGCTGCTCGATCGGTTCCAGCTCGCGGATCGCGCCGACGCCAAGGTCCTCACCTTGTCCGGGGGCATGGCGCAGCGGCTGATGTTCGCGCGGGCGCTGCTGCACGAGCCGGATGTCCTGATCCTGGACGAGCCGACGAGCGGCATCGACCCGCAAACCCGGATCAACCTCTGGGACATCCTGCGCGAGCTGAACACTGCCGGCCAGACGATCCTGCTGACCACGCACTACATGGAAGAGGCCGACACCCTCTGCGACCGGATCGCGATCATCGACCACGGCCGGGTGCTGGCGCTCGGGTCCCCGGGCGAGCTGAAGTCGGGGCTGGGCGCCGACAGCCTGGTCACGGTCACCTTCGACGTCGATGCGGGTGCGATAAAGCCGGAGGTGGAGGCGATCCCCGCAGTGACCCGGGTGGAGATCGAGGGCCCGGTTGCGCGAGTCTTCACGCGTGACGCCTCCGGGATCGTCGGCGCAGTGGCAGCCGCCGGCGCTCAGCGCGGCCTCGCCCTGCGCGACGCGAGCATCACGCCGCCGACGCTGGAGGTCGTCTTTCTCACCCTGACCGGGAGGGCTTACCGTGAGTGACCAATCGAGGCCGCCCGGCGGCGCGCGTGTCCTGTTCGCGCTCTACACCCGTGACCTCTGGGTGCTGCGCAAGGACGTCGGACAGTTCCTCGTGCGGGTCGTCATGCAGCCGTTGCTGTTCACGTTCGTCTTTGCCTACGTGTTCCCGAAGATCGGCCAAGGCATCGGACAGCACAACCACGTCCCGGGAGCTCCGTCGTTCTCGACCATCCTGGTGCCGGGCCTGATCGCGGTTGCGATCAACTTCCAGGGCATTCAGGCGGTTGCCTTGCCGCTCGTGCAGGAGTTCTCCTACTCGAAAGAGATCGAGGACCGGGTCCTGGCGCCGGCACCCGTCTGGACAGTCGGTCTGGCGAAGATCTTCTCGGGCGCGACCCAATCGGTGTTCGCGGCCGGCATCGTCTTCCCGATCGTTCTCCTCGTACACGCCCACGGGCAGGCGCCGTCAGTCGCGATCCATAACGTCCCGTTGTTCATCTTCGTCCTGATCTTCGCCTCCTTGCTCGGAAGCGCCTTCGGGTTGCTGATCGGTACGACGTTC
>DATJSI010000027.1 GCA_035504215.1 Mycobacteriales bacterium | reverse complement strand
GCGCGCTTCTGGCTCGCGACGGCGGGCACCGCGGTCGCTGCGGGTCTGCTCGGCGTGCTCATGATGATCGTCCTTCGGTTCGTCGAGCATCGCGCGTACGGCTTCCACACCGGCAGCTTCGAAAGCGGCGTGCAAAGCGCGAGTGGCTCGCGCCGGCTGCTCGTGCTCGCGGTCGCCGGCCTGTTCACAGGCGCCGGCTGGTACGTCGTACGTCGACTCATGCGGGCGCAGAACTCGGACCTGGACGACGCGCTGTGGGCCGGTGAAGGGCTGTTGTCGATCCGGCGCAGCCTGGCGTCCTCGACCCTTTCGGAGATCGCGGTCGGCGCCGGCGCCTCGCTCGGACGAGAGGCGGCACCGAAGCTGCTGGGTGCCGCCTCCGGCAGCCTGATCTCGCGCTGGGCCGGCCTGAGCCCGGCCCAGCGCCGCCTCTTGGTCGCCTGCGGCGGCGGCGCCGGGGTTGCAGCGATCTACAACGTGCCGCTCGGCGGCGCGTTGCTGGCCGCCGAGGTGCTCTACGGGAGCCTCACACTCCCGGTCGTCCTGCCGGCGCTGGTCTCGAGCGCGGTTGCGACGATCGTCGCCTGGATCTACCTGCCGAACACGCCGACCTACCTCCACGTCCCGAGCTACCACATCGACGCGTCGCTCGTGGTCTGGTCGGTACCGAGTGGCCTGCTGATCGGAATCCTCACCGTCGTGTACATCCGGCTGATCGGCGCGGTGTCGGCGCATCGCCCGCAGGGTTGGCGGCTCGTCGCCGCCACGACAGTGGTGTTCGCAGCCCTCGGTCTGGTCGGCTTGCACTACCCGCAGATCCTCGGTAACGGCCGGGATCTGGCTGCACCCACCTTCCTCGGCATCGGTTCGCTCGGCCTGCTCGCCGCGCTCGCGGCGCTCAAGCCCCTGGCAACCGTCGCCTGCGTCGGCAGCGGTGCCTCGGGCGGCCTGCTGACCCCGACCCTTGCGACCGGCGCCGCCCTCGGTGGCTTCCTCGGTCTCGCGTGGACGCACCTGTGGAGCGGCGCGCCCGCCGGTGCCTTCGCCCTGGTAGGTGCGGCCGCCATGCTGAGCGCCGGACTGCAAGCGCCCCTGACCGGCCTGGTCCTGATGGTCGAGTTCACCGGCACCGGCACGAGCGTGATCGTGCCGATGCTGATTGCCGCGGTGCTGGCGACCACCGTCGCCAGATACGTCGACGGCTACTCGATCTACTCGGTCCGGCTCCCCGCCGTACCGATAGGGGCGAGCGCAGATGTGGGACCGGAGGGCGAGCCGGACCGCGGTTGACGACGCCGAAGGGTCCGGCCTAGCTGCGGCGGGCGCCGCGGGCGCGCAGTGACATCGATGCGCGTACTGCCAGGGCGCGCGCCCGCTCGGGGCCGCGGCTCGCGACCCGGTGGGCGAACTCCGACATCAACGCGCTGGTGCGCACCTCGTTGATCGTCCACGGGGCGGAGGACTGGATGGCCGCCGTGTGCATCGCGCCGCTTGTCAAGATCGCGCCCAACAACGCGTCGCGTGCCGGCTTGATCCCCACCGTGATCTTCTTCAGACTCGTCTGCCGGTCGTCCGGCACCGGCTTGACCGCCGAGAGCGACGCGAGGTCACCGAGCACCCGCACCCCGCTCTCGGCGATTCGCGTTGCGGCCGCTGCCGCGATGGCGTTCGCCTGCTCGACCGCCCATGCGGGTGTCGTGATGCGGGGCTCGTCCGGTTCCGGGGTACGCAGCTGCATCTGCCGGACGATGCCTTCGTAAACGAGGTCGTAGTAGAGCGTGGCCGGCAGGTCGCGGTTGTGGAACTCGACATTGATCGCGCGAATCAGCTCGATCTCGGCGGCCGTCAACGAACGGTTGGTCCAGCCCTCCTCGGGGCGCAGCAAACCGGTCGGGAGGTCCACGAGCCGCTCGAAGGTCCGCAGCAGGCTCTCCCGATCGGACTCGTCGACCACGACGACCAGCAAGCGCTCCGGGCCGACGATCGATGCCCAGCGCTCGACCAGGACGTCATGGTGATGGCGATACCAGAACCGAGCCGAGCGACCCGCTCGATCCGGATCGTTGAGCACGACGTCGAGCCACCGGGGATACGACATGCGCATCTGGTTGCGCACGTACTGCTGCCAGGCCGAGGGAAGGATCAAAGCGAGCGGACGCAGGGTCACGACGACGTGCACTCGCTCGTCACCGAGCTCCCTCACCACCCGCCGCGCGACGTCATCGGTCGCGTCGTCGAAGTACTCGCTGCTGACGATGACCCGCTGCTGGTCGGCACGCCGAGCCGCCGCCACCACGAGGTCCCAGTCGGTACGACGCGCCGGACGGCTTCCGCGCAGGCCGTTGCCGCCGGTGACCGCCAGCGCCGCCATCTGGTGCTGGCGGGTGCGGCCGGCGTAGATCACGTCGTGGGCCACCATCGCCTCGCGGGCGTTCAGCAGCGCGCCCTGGATGGTCGTCGTACCGGTCTTGTGCGGCCCGATGTGGAGCAACAACCCGTCCGAGGGCACGCGGAGATCGGCCTCGAACACCAAGAACTCCCAGGTAATTGCAAGGTCCCCGTCGCGCTCATGCTAGCGACCGAGGTCACTGCGCCTCGTCTAGCATCAGGGCGACGAGCGCGAGGATCGGATCGGCAGGAGGCCAAGTGTTCGGACCGGACTTCCGGCTTCCCGAGCGCGGCCTGCTCCTGCACGTCGGGCCGCACAAGACCGGTACGACGGCCATCCAGGGCGCGCTTCACAACGCCCGATCCGAGCTGGCCGAGTACGGCGTCGTGTACGCCGGCCGCCGGCGCCAGTCGCAGATGGCCGCGCTCGCGGTGACCCAGGGGCACGGGTTGGCCGGCGACCGACCCGCCCAGCTACGCGACTGGGAGCGGCTGGTCGAGCAGGCCGAAGCGACGGCCGACCAACGGTTCGTCATCAGCAGCGAGTACTTCGACGGCGCGAGCGACGAGGTCGCAGCCAAGGTCGTGAACGAGCTCGGCGGTGAGCGAGTGCACGTCGTCGTGACTCTGCGCCCCCTCGCCCTGATCGTTCCGTCTGCCTGGCAGCAGTACGTCCGTAACCGGTTCCGCGCGCCGTACCGTCGCTGGCTCAAGGCGATGCTCGAACCCGGCAGCACGTCGCGGGCCACCCCGTCGTTCTGGTACCGCCACCATCACGACGCGCAGGTCGAACGCTGGGCGTCGATCGTCGGCCCGGAACGCCTCGTGGTCGTCGTCGCGGACGAGTCCGACCGCGAGAGCCTGTTGCGGACCTTCGAACGGTTCGTCGGCGTTCCGGAAGGACTGCTCAGGGCCGAGGTCGGTCATACCAACCGCAGCCTGACCGCGCCCGAGATCGAGCTGATCCGCGCGATCAACGTCGAGTTCCATCAGCGCGAGCTGCCACCGCGCCTGTATTACGAGCTGGTCTACGACGGCATCGCGCGGCAGATGCAGCTTCGGACACCGGACCCCGGTGAGCCGCGCATCACGCTTCCCGGGTGGGGTGTCGAGCGCGCGAACGAGGTGGCCGCTGCGGCAGCCGAGCGGATCGCCGCCAGCGGGGTCGGCGTCATCGGCGACCTTGCTTCTCTCAGTGCGGTGAAGCCGCTGCCCGACGACCAGCAGACCGACATGGCCGAGGTCGAGCTCTCGGTTGCCGGCGCCGCCCAGGCGCTGCTGGGCGCCATCCTCGCGAGCGAGCGGCTGCTGGCGGGGCAACACGGACCCGAGGCGCAGGCGACACCGGTCAAGCCGAGCGACCTGACCACGCGGCGGCTGCTCGGAGAGCTCGTCCGCCGCCGCCGCCGAGTGGCGAAGCGCCTGCGGCGCGCAGTCGGGCGGGCGTAGTCCGGATGTGACGGGCGCGACGCTCGGGGTTCAGCTGCGGTACGGGATAACGATGTTGGCCACGATCGGGTTGTGGTCCGAAGGGATCACCCCGACGAAGCGCCCGTGCCTGAGGTCGATGATCAGCTTCCACGAACGGACCGCGATCCCCGGCGACACGTAGATGTAGTCGAGGTGATAGCCGAACGCCGGCGGCTTGCGGTAGTAGTCGTTGGCGCTGTTGAACCGGGCGTTGGTCCGGCGCTGGGCGACGTCGAAGGCGTCGTCGACCCGAGCTTGCCGCATCACCTTCGCCGGCGCGTTCAGCGGATGCCAGTGGTCGTTGTCGCTGTTGAAGTCGCCGCCGAACACGATCGGCAGGTTGTCATGCGCGGCGTACGCGTCGGCCTGGCGAAGCAGGCTCTGGGTCTCCGCCTCGCGCTGCTTGTCGTACTTCAGCCCTGCACCGACCGAGAGGTGCGGCGAGACGAACAGGAAACGGGCGCCACTCGTGCGGTTCTCGAGGGTCTGGTACGCCGCCCACCGGTTGTCGCCGATCCCCCAGTGGTTGCCCGCACCGACTGCTTTGTAGTCTGCCTTCTTATAGAGCACGTACACCCCGGTGCGGAAGTAGTGGTGCTGGGTCGGCGGGATCTCGGTGTGCGCCAACGCATACGTCCCCCCGAGGTGATGCACCAATGAGTCGACCTGACGAGGGCCCTTGACGCCTGCTGTCCAGGCCGCCGCCTCCTGGATCGCGATCACGTCCGGGTCGGCCTGCCGGATCAGCTTGACCACCCCGTGCACGCGCTGGGACCACGGGGAGACATGGCCGCTGCCCTCACGCCTGCCGTCGTAGTACGCCTCGAGCACGTTGTAGGTCATCACTCGCACCGCTTGCCCGCTCGCGGTGTCGGTCGCTCCGATCGGGCTGGTGTATCCCGAAGGAGTCGAGCCGTTGAGCGCCCGGATCCGGAAGTAGTACGTCGTGCCCGGCGCTACGCCGTACGGCGTGAACGTCGTGTCCTTACCCCGCAGCCGGTAGCGCTGCACGTGCTGGCTCATCGAAGGATCGGTGGCCTGCTCGACCGAGAACCCGGTGGCCGGCCCGCTGTGCCAGGACAGCGCGAGGCCGCCGTCGCGGTCACCGACGTCGACGCGTGACGGCACCGCCGGCCGCAGCCCGACCGCGTTGATCAGTGGCGAGAACTGGTGGTGTGGGCCGTTCCAGGCCGCGAGCCGGTAGTAGTACGGCTTCGACGTATACGGCAGGCCACGCACGGTGAGGGTCGGGTGCTTGGAGCTCACCGTCTTCGCCCGCCCGAGGTTACGGACGTAGAGGTCGCTGCGCGTGGTCGACGCCCACAGTTGGTAGCGCTTCGCCTTCGCCGACCCGCGGGCTCGCACGGTGAATGACGAGGAAGACACGCGGACCACGTGAATCGCTCTCGGCGGCGTCATCTTCTGGCCGCCGACCGCGGTCGCGGTAGCGGGCAGCGCAGCCAGGGCAAGACCCGGAAGCAGCGCGGCGCACAGCGCCGCCAGCCTCGACCGGGTCAACTGGCTTGCCATATCACTAGTGCTCGGCATCGCAGGGGCCCCGATCGATCACCCGTCCGGCTTAAGCCGTCGTGTCGGCGATGACTGTGCGACCGACACATAGTGCTGGTGGGTCATGTGTGGGGCGTGTACCCGCAGGATGTCCACTCTCGCTGCGCCGAACGAGTGAACCGAAGGACCAGAGAAGTCACCCGAGACCGGCGAGTACCTCCCGGAGTAAGCGGTTCACGGCGGGCGGCCGCGGACAGAGTCGAAGGTCACACACCGAGCAGCGGCGTCCACGGTCATCGATCCCATGGACCTGGTGGTCGAAAGACGAACCTCCGCCCCGCGCGAACGGGTACTTCGTCCCTGGTCCCGATCCGATGAGCCGACCTACCGTCGCGTCGTACCTCTAGGGACTGTGAGGGGATCCCTAGAGGTACCGAAGGGAGTGATCATGGCTGCGATCACGGCAACCCACATCGCCTCGGACCAGTTCCTCCTCGACATTCGCGATCACGGCCTGCTCGTTGACCAGCCGGCATCCGAAGGTGGATGGGACAGCGGCCCGACACCGACCGAGCTGTTCGTCGGCGGACTGGTCGCCTGCGTGGCGCACTACGCCCATCGGTATCTGGTCCGCCATGAGCTCGACACCGACAACCTGAGAGTCACCGGGGACTGGGAGCTCTCGCCGGAGGGACCGGCGCGGGTCGCCCGCGTAGCGATCCGGATCGACGTGCCCGACTCCGTGCCGCAGGCCCGGCGCGCGGCTCTGCTGGCGGTGGCGTCGCACTGCACGGTGCACAACAGCCTGGCGAACGCGCCGACCGTCACGGTCGCGCTCGCGCAGAACGCGGCCGGCGCGGCTGCCTAGCTGGCGGTGGCGGTGGAATCCACCGGGGTCGCGATGCTGAAGTGGTCGACCAGCGCGGTACGGCCCTCGTCGGTCACGCGCACCGCGCGGGTCGTGCCGTAGCGCGCGATCCAGCCGTGAACGAAGAACTGGTCGCATAACGCGGCTCCTGCGCGCCCGGCCAGATGCGGCTCTCGCTCGGTCCAGTCGATGCATTGGCGGACCAGCGGTCGTCGACCGTGGTCGAACGCCTCGACATCCGCGCCGACCGACGCCAACCACTCGATGCCGTTCGGCGTCAGCGACCAGCCGAGCTGGTCACGGAGGTACCCGTTGGCGAGCATCGACTGCGTGACCTGGACCCCGAGTACACCGGCAAGGTGGTCATAACACGTGCGGCCGCGGCGAAGCGCATCATGCTGAGAGACCGAACGCAGGCTCGATCGCATGGTGGTGCGCCGTGGCGAGCGAGCAACGAGATACTCGAGCAGCTCAGCGGTCTCGTCTCCCGCCAACCGCAGGTACCGGTGTCGACCAGCCCGCTCCTGCTCCAGAAGCCCCGCGTCGACAAGAACGTTGGCGTGTTCGGTCATCGTCGAACGCGCGACACCCAAAGCGCTCGCCAGCTCGCTGCACGTCCACCGTCTGTTGTCGAGCAGCAGCAGGCATGCATCCGCACGGGTGCGATCAGCCAGCACCGATCCCAACGCGGCGAGGTCACCGCCCATTGCTCGCGTGTTAGCTCTGCTCATCGTCTCGATCGTAGGTGTGCGACGGTTCGGCCCGAACCGAACCGTGGCAGCAGTCGGATTGGTCAACCAACGGCAACACCACAGCCACAGATCGGTAACGGCCGCGCTGGCGGCGATTAATTCGGCCGACGCCGAAGGTGGCCGGGCATAGGGTCGGGGCCGTGGCGGTCCAACGCACTGGGGGCTCGGAGCCGAGCCGGTAGGCGCGGGTGAAGTCGCTTGCCGCGGTAGAAGCCGGCCCGTCGCCAACCCCTCAGCTGCTCTCGGGCTCTCGGCTGTCGGAAGCCGTTTTCGGGCTCCGCCATCTGCGCGACACCAACCACCCGTACGTCGACTCCGCGTGGTTCCGCGCCGCGCTGTCCTGGTGCGCGACCGCTGACCGGGATCTGATTCGCGCGATCTGCGCGGCCCCTCACGGCGTACCGGAGTTCCTGCTCGACCGGATCGAAGAAAGCGCCTGCTGGCCCGATCAGCTGTACGGGCTGATCGCGGTCGAGGATGGTGCGGTCGGGCAAGACCTCCGGCGCGTGTTCGCCGACGGCTTGCCGCCCGAGGTCATGGCCCGGTTCGCGAGTCCGCGCGAGGGGCTGGCCGAGATCATCCGCGAGCTCGACCACTACGTCACCACGGTGCTGGAGCCGATGTGGCTACCACTGTCCATGTCGCTGACCAGCGACGTCGACCCGGCCGGCGACGTTTCGACGGTCTACGCAGCCCGATCGTCGGCGAAGCCGCCGACGATCATCCCGACCGTTCTCGGAATCCGGGCTGAGGCATTCGATCACGATGACGGCCTGCTGGTCTGCCGGCCGGTCGAACGGCCGGGCACCGCGCTGTACGGCGAGGGCCGGCCGCGGCTAGCGCTGGCCCAGCTGCTCGGCTACCCGCGGACCGTGATCCTGTACGCCCTCGAAGGCGAGATGACGGCGCATGAGCTGGCCCGCGCGACCGGCCAGCGTCGCAAGAACACGCTCCACCATCTGCGCGTGCTCGCCCGCACCCATCTGGTGACCCGTGAGGTCGCGCGGGGTCGTGCCGCGGCGCCGACCTACCGCCGCACCGCTCTCGGTGCCGAGCTGCTGGGGTCACAAGCACAAGAATGACCGCACCGGCGTCGAGTTCCCTGAACAGGGAGCTCGAGCCGGTGCGGCCAGATCGCCCACCGGGTCGGCCCGCGACCGGATAAAGGAGTTGGCCGACCCGGGTGGCGGGTCCTCAGTTCTCGGCGGTCAGCCTCCGACTCCCACGGTGCGGAGGTCGACGATGCCGAACGCAGGCTCGATGTAGACGTTGGTCAGCCGGCTGCTGAACAGGTCGAGAGCCTTGTCATAGGTGAACGGAACATCACAGGCGTCCTTCAGGACCGTCTGGTCCACCTGCTGCCAGTACGGGTACTCCGCCTGCGGCGTCTTCTGCTTCAACGCGGAGTTGATCAGCGAGGTGATCTTCGGGTCGCTGCAGGCACCGTAGTTGCTGTTGCCCTGAGCGAGGATCTTGCGCGGGTCGACGATGTTCTCGAAGAACCCGTACGGAGCCGGCCAGTCCGGGCCCCAGCCGGCGAACGCCAA
>DATJSI010000026.1 GCA_035504215.1 Mycobacteriales bacterium | reverse complement strand
ACCGGGGTGGATGCGAACAGCTGCAACGGATCGCCCGGCTTGAGCTGACCTCCGAGCGCTCCGGAGCGATCGTCGGTGATCCGCAACCGGTGCGGCGTTCCGCTGCTCGAGACCGTGCCGGGCAGCTCGCAGGTCAGCCGGACGTGGTCGCCCAGGTCGAGCGACTCCGCCACCACCGCGTCGAGCTGCAAGCACTTGCTCATGTCGTCCGGGCGCTCGGCCGACATCGCTGCCGCCGGCACGACGACACCGACATCGCTGTCGGCAACGACGCCGGGAGCGACTCGGGTGAGGCACAGGCTCTGCCCGAGGCACTTCACCATCGCCCTGGCATCGCCCGTCCCGGCGGACTCCAGGCTCACCAGGCGGCCGGGGATCACGGGATGGTCGCCGAAGAACGTTGCGATGAACCGCGACGGCGGGATGGTCAGCAGGTCAGCCGGGGTTCCCGCGCCTTCCAGCACGCCGTCCCGCATGATCGCGATCCGGTCGGACAGCGTCAGCGCCTCCTCGCGATCGTGCGTCACGTAGAGAGCGGTCACGCCCACCTCTTGGTGGATCCGCCTGATCTCGACCATCATCCGTTCGCGCAGCTCCCGGTCGAGCGCACCCAGCGGCTCGTCCATGAGCAGGAGCGACGGCCCGAAGGCCAGCGCCCGGGCGAGCGCGACGCGCTGTTGCTGGCCCCCGGACAGCTCGCGCGGAAGCCGCCCCCCGAACTGCGGCAACCCGACCAGCTCGAGCATCTCCGCCACCCGCTGCTCGCGAACGGCCGACGGACGCTTGAGCATCTTGAGCCCGTACGCGACGTTGTCGGCGACGGTCATGTGAGGGAACAGCGCATAGTTCTGGAACACCATGCCGATCCCGCGCTCGGCCGGGCTGAGCTCGGAGATGTCGCGCCCCCGCAACATGATCCGGCCGCCGGTGATGTCGGTGAAGCCGGCCACGAGCTTCAGCAAGGTGGTCTTGCCGGAGCCGCTCGGCCCGAGCAGGGTCAGCAGCTCGCCCGACTGGACGGACAAGCTGACCGACTTCACCGCGACGCTGCTGCCGTAGTGCTTCTCGACGTTCTGCAGTTCGAGCACCGGTAGCCCGTCGTCGATCGCCGACGGGCTACCGGTCGCTTCGTGCCGATTCATCGCTGAGCCACGCCCCGGCACTCCTCAGCCAAGGAAGCCCTGCCAGGCATGCTCGACGGTTGACTCGTTCTTCGCGAACCAGGTGTTGCTGCTGATAGTGACCTTCTTTCCGACCGGGAGCGCGGCAGCGACCTTCGGGGACAGATAAGAGTTGAGTCCCTTGGCCGGCATCGGATAGGTGAGCGCCGAGCTCCACTCCGCCTGGTTCTTCGGGTGCTGGGCGAGCCACGAGAAGTACTCGAAGGCTGCCGCCGCGTGCGGAGCGTCCTTCAGTACGACGAAGCCGTTCGGCTCGGGCAGCAGGGATCCGTCCCAGCTGATCTGGAGGTTCGGGATCGACTGGCTGACGACGTAGGCGCGGCCGTTCCACATGATCTCCGCACCGACCTGCTTGTCGATCAGGACCTGCTGTTGCTGCGAACCGGAGCTTGGCCAGACCGAGATGCTCGACTTGACCGCCTTGAGCTCCTTCATGGCGGCCGAGACGTTGAGCGGGAACAGCTTGCTGGGCGCCACGCCGGTCGCCTCGAGCGCCATCGGCATCGCCTCGTCGGGGTCATCGACGATCGCGCGCGGACCCGGGTAGTCCTTCACGTCGAAGAACTGCTGCGGGTTCGTCGGGCACTTCTTCATAACTCCCGGGTTGCAGGCGATGACCGTCGCGGTGTCACCGATGTCGACGGTGTCGTTCGTGTAGGAACCCGGACGGAAGTCCTGCTGGAACTCGGACGTCAGCCAACTGGGGAAGGTCTGGACGTACTGCTTCTGCAACAGCACGATCGGGTTCAGGCTCTCCGAAATGTCGATCGAGACGTTGTGCTGCTGCTCCTGCAGGATCGAGGGCACAGCGGGATCGGACCCGTTCACGACCACCTTGACCTTGATGCCGGTGTCCTTGGTGAACGGACCGTAGAGGTATTTCTGCTCGTCCTGGGTCCACACCCCGCCCCAGGACGTCACCGTGATCGTCTGGCCACGCAGCGAGCTCAGGCTGGGCGGTGAGTTGCTCGACGACGGACTTCCACCGCCGCCGCCACCTCCTCCACCCCCCGAGCTGCTGGAACCGCAGCCCGCGAGCACGGCCAACATTGCGCAGGACAGCAGCGCAAGCACCCGCGTACTTTTCGTTGTGGACATTGCGCATCCTCCATGTGAAGGGCCCCCCGAACGGGCCGGTTAGAACGCCGTGCGAATGGTCGTCATGTGCGCGGCTTGCTTCGCGGACCCCCCGGTTCCGGAAGGAAGGGATTGTCCCGGTGCTTGAGGGAGGCCACGAGGCCCTCCTCGGAGCGAATCCGGTTCAGCTCGTCGAGATCGCGGGAGTCGGTCGAGGCATGCAGCACGACGGAGATCACCCCGGCCGCGCGCATCGCGTTGGACAGCCCCATCGCCTCCAGGCCGTACGTCGTCAGCGCCTTGTTCATCCGCACGGTCGTTGGTGGTAGGAGCGCGATCCGGCCGGCCAGCGCCATCGCCTTGTCCATGAGCTCGTCGTGCGGGACCACCTCGTTGACGATGCCGATGCGCAACGCCTCGGCGGCGTCGAAGTGGTCTCCGGTGAGGCCGTACCGGTGTGCGATCTTCCAGTTCGTCAGCGCGGCCAGCAGGAAGGTCGAGTTCTGGATCTCCCGCACCTCGGGCTGGCCGAAGGTCGCGCGGTCGGACGCGATCGTGATGTCCGAAGCGAGCGCGTACCACATCCCGCCGCCGAGGCACCATCCGTTGACCGCGGCGATGATCGGCTTTGCCAGCCGCATCAGGGCCAGGTGCTGGTTCGGGGTCTCGGTGTCGATCGCCCACCAGCGTTCGAGGGCATCGCTCGCGCGCACCGTTCCGTCCTCAGGCGTGACCTCGTCCTCGCCGAGGTCGTAGCCCGCACTGAACGCCTTGCCGGCGCCGGTGAGAACGATCGCCCGAACGTCGGGATCCGCCTCGGCCTCCTTGAGGATGCGGTGCAGCTCCGCCTCGAGGGTCGGGCTGATCGCATTCATCTGGTCCGGCCGGTTGAGCGTGATCACGCCCACCGCTCCGTCCAGCGACCACAGCAGCTCGTCGGTCTGGCTCTTCGTCGTCATGAGACGACCCCTTTCCCTGGGTTTCGCGGTTCCGGTCGCCCGGAGAGTTCGATCGGCCGGTCGAGGACGCGGTTCATGCGCGGCCCCCTTGCCCACGACGCTGGAGCGCGAACGCCGCGACGACGACCGCCGTACTGATCACCATCAGTGAGGTCGCGACCGCGGTGATCGAAGGATCGAGCCCGGTGCGCAGCGAGCCGAAGATCGTCTTCGGCAGCGTGTTCAGCCCGGCGCCACCGAGGAAGTTCACGAACACCGCCTCGTCGAAGTTGGAGACGAAGGCGAGAAGGAACGCCGACAGGATCGCCGGGCGGATCAGCCGCAGCGTGATCCCGATCACCGCACGTGAGCGCGATGCACCGAGGCTCATCGCGACCAGCTCGAGATCCTTCGGCACGCGCAGCAGAGCAGCCTCGACGAGGATCACGACGAACGGCAGCACGAGCATGGTGTCGGCCAGAACCAAACCCCAGTAACTGCCGATCAGCTGGATCTGGGAGAAGAAGTCGTAGAGCGCAACGGCGTACGCGACGCCCGGTACGACGAGCGGCGCGAGACCGAGCGTGCGGACGAGTCCTCGCTGCGGCAGGCTGGTGCGCTGCAGGCCGACCGCCGCCGGCACCCCGATGAGGACGGCGAACACGCTGACCGGGAGACCGACCTCCAAGGACTGCCGGATCGCCGGAATCCAGATCCCGTCGGTGAAGAACCGGTGGTACTCGACGAATCCCCAGTCATGCGGCGGGAACTCGATCTGGGTCCCGCCCGCGAACGACATCACGACCACGGTGAGCGCGGGAACAAGCAGGAAGATGCTGACCAGGATGCTGACGACGACGCCGATCACCTTGGTCACGGAGTCACCCCGACGCCCGCGGTGCCGGACCGTCACCTCGCCCATGGGCTCGACGCCCGTATCGGGGGTCATGACGTCGCTCATCCCATCGCCCGCCTCAGCTGCTCACGTCCGACCAGGCGGGAGGCAATCAGCAACACGAGCGCCGCGCCCGCCAGCAGCACCAACGCCGACACCGTCGCCGAGGTGAAGTCATAGAAGGAGAAGATGTCGTCGTACATGAGGGACGCCGAGAACGGCGACGTGGCTCCGCCGAGCAGCACCGGGGTCAGGAAGAAGCCGAGGGCAACGACGTAGACGATCGTCGTGCTCGCGAGGATGCCCGGCATCGAGAGCGGCACCACGATGTTGCGCAAGGCGGCGGCCCGGCTGGCGCCGAGCCCCTGCGCCGCCCGCAGCAGGTCGTCGTCGATGGTGTTGAACACCACGAGCAGCGGCAGCACTGAGTACGGCAGCAGCTGGTAGACCATGCCCACGATCACGGCGAACTGGTTGTAGATGAGCCCCAGCGGCGAATGAATGACGTGCAGGTCGAGCAGTACCCGGTTGACCAGCCCAAGTCGCTCCAGGATCACGGTGAACGAGTAGAGCTTGACCACCGACCCCATCCAGAAGGGGATGAAGACGACGGCGACCAGGAACAGGCGGAACCATCGGTGCGCCGTCGACCGGATGTTCCACGCCAGCACCGCCCCGAGCCCGACGCTGATCACGGCAACGATTGCGGAGTCGACGAAGGTGACCCGCAGGACGGTGATGTCGACCGACTGCTTGAAGAACGACGTGAAGTTGCCGGCGCCACTGGGCGGCCCGAAGCCGACCACGATCAGCCGGATCAGCGGGTAGACCAGGAACATGCCGGTCATCCCGAGCAGCGGAAACACCAGAGCAAGCCCGGAGCGCCACGACAGCTCTGTCTTCCATTGACCGGCCCGCGACCCTCGCCGACTCCTCGGCCATCGGCCGACGAGCGTCGTGTCGCTGCCGGTAGCCGTCACTGCTCCAAGCCGCTAGCGGGGTCGGTGGCGCCGACGAGCGCGACCACGTTGCCGAAGACGCTGAGACCCTGGCCCATGTCCGCGTGCGCCTTTGGAATCTCGTCAAAGGCAATGACGCGGCCGAGCGCGGGGTCGATCGCACCCGCGATGACCATGTCGTTGTACTTGTAGGACTGCTCGTCGTTCGCGCCGTGCGAGCCCTGCAGCCGCTTCTGCCTGGTCCAGTGGTAGCGGAGATCGACGACCGCCTCGTAGCCGGTGGTGCCGGCGCAGATCACGACCATTCCGCCCGGCTCGCAGACGAAGATGCTGGTCGGGATGGTCGCCTCACCCGGATGCTCGATAACGATCGAGGGACCGCGGCGCTCGCCGACGATGTCCCAGATCGCCTTGCCGAAGGCACGCGCGCCGGCGGTCCACTCCTTCTGGCCGGCCGCGTCGCTGATGTGCGGCGGGATCCCCCAGTGTGAGAACTGCCGCCGGTCGATCCAACCCGCTGCGCCGAGCTTCTCGACGTACTCTCCACGCGTCTCATCGGAGACCACGGCGATCGGCAGTGCGCCCGCGGCGCGGGCCATCTGGATCGCCTGAGTGCCGAGACCCCCGGAACCACCCCAGATCAACACGATGTCGTCTGCGCTGAGGGTGTTGCCCGCCCAGCCGTACATCATCCGGTAGATCGTGGTTCCCACCAGCGTCGGGGCGGCAGCCTCCGCCCAGGTCAGCCGCGGCGCCTTGGGCATCACCTGGTGTGACTGCGCGATGCAGAACTGCGCGAACGAACCGAAGTTGGTGTCGTAGCCCCAGATCCGGGCCGAGGTCGCCAGCATGGGGTCCTTGCCGGCCAGCACCCAGGGATCGTCAGGGTCCCAGTACCCGGGATGGACAACGACGGACTCGCCGACGCTGACGTTGCTGACGCCCTCGCCGACCGCGTACACGATGCCCGACGCGTCACTGCCACCGATGTGGAAGTCGTAGGGATCGCCCGCGCGCTGGCGCTGCGCAATCACATCGACCGGCTGACCACGTGCCGCCCACACGTTGTTGTAGTTGATCCCTGCGGCCATCACCGCGATCAGCACCTCGCCGGGACCCGGGCGCGGGGTGTCGACCTCCTCGATCTGAAAGGCCTTCGCCGGATCGCCGAACCGGTCCTGACGCACGACCTGCGCGATCATGCGCTCGGGGACCACACCGATGTCCGGCAGGTCGCCCAGGGACCGCGCGGCTTCCGCGGTCATCGCCGGACCCCCGCCCGTGGTCGCCGTACATCGCGCGATGGGCGGGGGTGGGACAACACCGATCAACTCCCGTCAGTGCACGCTTTGATAGTTGGACGGTTGTCGAACCATACAACCGAGGTCGGCGATGTCAAGAGGATCTGAGCAACGATTACGACGTGACCGCGTCGCTCTGGTCGGAGCTGCTCCGGAAGTAGGCGGCGGGGGTGACGCCGGTCTCGCGCCGGAACGCAGAGACGAAGGCGCTCGTGGACTCGTACCCCACCCGTGACGCAACTCTGGCTACGGGCTCGCCACTCGCAAGCGAGACAGTTGCGGCGCGGAGCCTGACCAACGCACGCCACCTTCCGAACGAGATTCCGGTGCCGGCAAGAAAACCGCGCGACAGTGTTCGGCTGCTTGCGCCCACCTCGCGGCCCCATTCGGCGAGGGTGCGGTTGTCGGCGGGATCGCGAGCGAGTGCATCGGCAACCTCGCGGGCCCGATCATCCACCGGCAGTCGGACGTCGAAGCTGGCGGTTGGCACGGGTTCGAGCAGGTCGACGAGCAGCGTCTCGGCGTGCACGCGCTTGTCGGGATCCAGGTTGTCTTCGTTGAGGTAGCCGATGAGCTCGGCGAGCAGCGGGCCGGCGGCGATCGGCGTGCAGTCCGTCCAGCTGATCGGGCACGAGTCGGGCTTGACGTAGCCGGACTGCATCGTGGTGGTGCCCTCCGACAGCGTCTCGTGTCGAACGCCCGCCGGGATCCAGAGCGCCCGCGTCGGCGGCAGGACCCAGGCCGATTCCTCGGTGCGAACGGTGAGGACTCCCGACGCTGCCCAGGCGAGCTGGTGGTCGGCATGTGTATGCCAGTCGAAGACCGACCCGGGCGGCATCGGGAACGTGCACACCACGATGGTCGCGTCAGCTTTGGCGTCGTCGCCCGGCCCGCCGGTGTCGCACGCACCGGCGCCGCCGGCGAGAGCAAGCGCGGCGGCGGAATCTTGTCCGTTCAGCGACACCACATGGCACGTTACGCCGTTGGCCAGCCGACCCGCTCGCCTTAGCGTCCCTCCTATGAACAGCAACCACCAGCAGCTGTGTCCCAGCCCGGAATGGGCCACCTTCATCCAAGAAGAGCTGTTGCCCGGGCTCGCCGAGCGGGTCGAGCTCGGTCAGGAGATGCTCGAGATCGGACCCGGCCCGGGCGCCGCCACCGACTGGCTGCGCCAGCGGGTGAAGCGGCTGGTCGCGATCGAGATCGATCCCGAAGCGGCAGCAAAGCTCGCGCAGCGGTTCACGGACTCCAACGTCGAGGTCGTGACCGGCAATGCCACCGAGGTCCCGTACGACGCTGACAGCTTCGACTCGGTGGGCACCTTCACGATGCTGCATCACGTGCCGACCCTCGCCGGGCAGTCCGCGATCCTCGCTGAGGCGCTTCGAGTGCTTCGTCCCGGCGGCGTCCTCATCGGCTCGGACAGTCTCGGCAGCACCGAGCTGCACGAGTTCCACGTCGATGACACCTACAACCCGATCGACCCGGCCGGGTTGCTCGTCGTACTTCGCGCCCTCGGCTTCGACCGCATCACCGTCACCGTCGACGGGATCATCACGTTCATCGCCCACAAGCCCGGCGACACAGAAGGGTGCGGCTAGGTGTCGTGACCTGACACGTTGTTGTCAGGCGGCGAGCCGGCTGGCGGGTGGGTGTCCGCCGAGGGCGGAGTGGCCGCGTCGAGTGTTGTAGTGCCGGATGAAGTTGTCCAGGGCTCGGCGTCGGGCGGTGTTGGTGGTCCAG
>DATJSI010000025.1 GCA_035504215.1 Mycobacteriales bacterium | reverse complement strand
GCTCGTCAGCGTGTCCCACACGGAGACACTGACCGGCACCGGCTTCCAGACCGGCCTGTCCGTGGCGGCCGCGAACGGCACGTTCACCTTGGGCACGGTGACCTCGACGTCGATCACCCTGAACAACTTCCTGCCCACGTCGACCGGTCCGGACCTGCTGACCGTGACCAACCCCGACGGGGGCGTGTCCAGCTACTCGATCACCATCACCCCCAAGCCGACCCTCACGTCGATCACGGGTTCGCCGGTCGTCAAGGGCCAGGCGAAGACCATCACGCTGGTCGGCACCGGCTTCCAGTCGGGCCTGACCGTCGCGGCGAGCAACGGCACCTGGACGGTCGGCACGATCACCTCGACCTCGATCGTGCTGAACAACTTCAACGCGACCGCCACGGGCACCGACACCATCACGGTGACCAACCCCGACGGCGGATCGGCATCCATCGGGCTGACGGTTGACGCGGCACCGACGATCACGGCGGTGACGCCGGCGACCGTCAAGCACAACTCGTCGACGACCTACACGTTGACCGGCACCGGCTTCGTGAGCGGCGCGACGGTCACGATCACCGAGAACGGGACGTCGATGACGAGCATCTCCGCGACGACCGTCACGAGCTCGACGTCGTTGAGCTTCAGCGCCAAGGCGCTCGCCACACCGACCTCAGGGAGCGTGACGGTGGTCATCACGGTCACCAACCCCGACGGCGGCGTCAGTAACGCCTACTCCAAGACGATGACGGCGAGCTAGCGATGCGTCGACTACGAGACCGGATCCAGCGCTCTGATGAGGGCACGTCCCTCATCGAGCTGCTGGTGGTGATGATCATCTTCACGATGATCATGGCGATCATCACGACGGCGATCGTCAACATGATGCGCGAGAGCCGGCGGCAGAACGGTCAGAGCAACGACATGTCCGCCGCCCGCAAGGTGATCACGCTGCTGGACCACTCGGCGCGGTACGCCAATGCGATCACCGCGCCCGGCACCGGCACGGACGGGAACTTCTACTTCGAGTTCCAGACCGGCAACACCGGTCAGCAGCAGACCTGCACTCAGTGGCGCTGGGTCTCGGCCGGCGGCAAGTTGCAATGGCGGACCTGGCAGCCCCCGTTGACCGGCACTGGCACCGTGACGGCGACCAACTGGTCGACCGCCGCGATCGGCATCAGCCAGGTCGGCTCGACCCCGGTCTTCTCGATCTCGCCGACATCGTCGGCGGACGCAAAAGAAGAGCTGACCGTGACATTCACGGCGACCAGCGGCGCGCCCTCCACGAGCTCGAACAGCCAGGTCACCCTGACTGCGATCAACTCGACGTCAGACACCGCACCCACCACCGCAACATGCACCCAGGTTGGTCGTCCATGAACCGATTGATCCGGATCGTGCGCAGCCGTCAGAACGACGACGGCGGCTTCGCGCTGATCTTCACGTTGTTCCTGATCCTCATCATCGCGGTGGTAAGCGTCGCGGTGGCCAACATCATGATCAACCAGGTCGGACCGACGACGCTTGCACAGAAGCAGGTGCGGACGGTGGACGCCGCCCAGGCCGGCATGCAGGCCGCGCTCGGCCAGCTGCGCAACACCTCGACGAACGGTGGCGGTGACCTCACCAAGCTGCCCTGTACGGACCCGAGCGACTCCGGCGGCGTGACGCTGACCGTGGGCAGCCCGGCACAGACGGTGACCGTTGCCGGCGACCAGATCACCGGGACCGTCGAGCAGATCACGCCGTCGAGCGAGACCGCGACCTACCGTGCGGTGATCACGTACTTCCAGACCGACCCGACCTCGCACGAGACCGACTCGACGACCAGCTGGTGGTCGTCGAACGCGATCCCGTGCAAGGCCGGCATCGTGAAGTACGTGCCGACCTACGCGTTCATCCAGTCCTACGGCCTCAGCGGGCAGCTGCCCGGCTACAGCGGCACCGCAGAGGGTGACCGGACGTTGCACGCGGTGTACGAGTTCAACGCCACCAACACCAACACCGTCGGCGGCCGGATGGCCGAGTACAACAGCGGCGGCCAGGACCAGATGTGCCTCGATGCGGGCTCCGCGGAGCCCAGCGCCGGCACTATTCCGACGATGGAGCCCTGCCTCGCGCTCGGCACCCCGCAGCAGACCTGGCAGTACCGCGGCGACCTCACGCTGTTCTACGGCGGTGACACGACCCTGGATCTCTGCATCCAGAACGTGACCAGCACGTACGGTCACGCCGGGACACCGAAGCTTGAGACCTGCGCCACAAGTGGGTCCGGCACGACGTACCCGTACGCCAACCAGACCCAGCAGGAGCAGGAGTTCGCCTACAACGACAACGGCCAGCTCGAAGCACCTGACATCAACGACGGCAAGGTCGGCGGCAGCACGTCGCCGGACCCCGGCGGCTGCCTCGAGGGCGCCGGCGTGACGACCTCATCGGCCGCCGTTGCCGGTGCGGCGCTGAGCCTGGTGACCTGCAGCGGGTCGTCGCAGGACCTGACCGCCTGGTATCCCGACCCGCAGGTCGGTGCCGGCAAGTCGGGCAGCAACACGACCGGCGTCCCGGGCTCGCCGACCCAGCAGTTCGCCAACTACGCGCTGTTCGGCAACTGCCTGGACGTCAACGGGCAGAACTTCAGCAACAAGCTGATCGCCTACCCGTGCAAGCAGGCGCCGGACTCCACCACCCTGACATGGAACCAGATCTGGCACTTCCAGACGGTGTCCGGGTCGTACGGCATCTTCTACACGAACTGCGCGGCGGGTGCGGGCGGGTGCATCCCGTCGAGTCCGTCGTCGTCCGTGAAGGACTGCCTGGTCTCACCCGGCACGCTGAACGGCTTGGTCTACGGCGTCCAGTGCCCGACCGGCACGCCTCCTGACAACGAGCTCTGGGATCCCACCGGCGTCGCGAACACCTACGCCAACTCCTACCTGCTGATCAACAAGGCGGACGGCTACTGCATGGCGCCCGACCCGTCGCAGACATCAGTGGGCTGGGCGCAGATCGTGGTCACGTCCTGCGACGGGAGCAACATCCCGTCTGCCGCGTCGGCGACGAAGAACTACCTGTTGCTCAAGTGGAACGCGCCGCCGACGAACCCGGCAGCGGGGCTCAGCAGCATCCAGGAAAACAGCTCGGGCGGCTGATCACCGAGTGGGCTCGCGGTCGCGAGCCCACTGGTAGCGGCTGCACTGACCGATAGCCTGCTCTCCCGTGGCCGGCCTGCTCGTCATCATCGGGCTGCTCGGGCTGGCGATCGGCTCGTTCCTCAATGTCGTCATCTGGCGGGTGCCGCGCAAGGAGTCGGTGGCGCACCCGGCATCGCACTGCCCGCAGTGCGATGCGCCGATCGAGCATCGGGACAACATCCCGGTCGTGTCCTGGGTGATCCTGCGCGGGCGCTGCCGCAGCTGTGGCGCACGGATCTCGGTTCGCTACCCGCTGGTCGAGCTCGCGACCGCCGCACTGTTCGTCGCCTTCGGCCTGCACTTCGGGATTCACGCCGACCTGCCGGCGTACCTCTACCTGGCCGCGGTCGGGGTGGCGCTCACGATGATCGACCTCGACCTGCTGCGGCTCCCGGACGCGCTCACGCTGCCGTCGTACCCGATCGGCCTAGCGCTGCTCGGTGCCGCGGCGTGGGCCGACAACGCGCCACACGCCTACGTGCGGGCGTTGCTGGGCATGGCCGCCCTGGCCGGCTTCTACGGGCTCGTATGGCTCGTCTATCCGGCCGGAATGGGCTTAGGGGACGTCAAGCTGTCCGGCGTGGTCGGGATGTACCTCGGATGGCTCGGGTGGGGCCAGCTGCTGGTCGGGGCATTTGCCGCATTCGTGATCGGTGCGGTCGTCAGCATCGTCGTAGTGGTGGGGATGCGCGGGGGTGGGCGCAAGAGCCGGGTTCCCTTCGGGCCATTCATGCTGATCGGCCTTTTGGTGGGGATCTATGCCGGCCATCCCCTTGCGCACGCTTATACCCGTATTACTTCGGGATCGTGACCAGGCCCTAGCCCGACCGGACCAATTCGCAGCCTCCGTCTGCTCAAGAAGGGGCGTGACCATACCGACCTACTCCCTTGGACAGGCAACCAGACGGCTCAGCGTTCTGAGTTGCTCTCGTACGGGAGGACGATCCAGTGGCAGGACGAACTGCGGTCGGTCTCGACATCGGAACCTCCGGTGTCCGGGCCGCCGAACTCGCGTTCGGCAAGGGACCGGCGACGCTTCAGCGATTCGGCCAGGTGGCGCTCCCGCAAGGAGCCGTCCGTGACGGTGAGGTCATCGACCCCCAGGTCGTGGCCGACGCCATCAAGCACCTGTGGTCGACGGCGAAGTTCTCGTCGAAGTCCGTGGTGCTCGGGGTGGCGAACCAGAAGGTGATCGTCCGGCAGGTCGATCTCCCCTGGATGCAGCCGGACGAGCTGCGCAAGTCGTTGCCCCTGCAGGTCCAGGACTTCCTGCCGATCCCGATCGAGCAGGCCATCCTCGACTTCCACCCGATCTCGGAGATCATGGCCGAGGGCGGCAACCGCATGCTGCGGGTGCTCGTCGTCGCCGCCGCCCGGGACATGGTGCTCACCGCCCTCGAGTCGGTGAAGCGGGCCGGGCTGCGCGCCACCCAGGTCGACCTCACGCCGTTCGCGGTGCTGCGGGCCCTGGGCCGGGTCGACGAGATCGGCGGTGCGCCCGGGTCGCAGGCCGGCACCGAGGCCTTGATCGACGTCGGCGCCAAGGTCACCAACATCGTCATCCACGAGAACGGCAACCCGCGCTTCGTGCGCATCCTGCTGATGGGCGGCGACAACGTCACCGAGGCCGTGAGCGAGCGGCTGGGCGTTCCGTTCGACCAGGCGATCGGCGTCAAGCAGCAGGTGGGGATGTCTCCGGTTCGCGGCGAGGCGGTCAGCGACCACCCGGCCGCGCGGGTCATCGAGGCCTCTGCCGGCAGCTTCGTCGAGGAGATCCGCGGATCGCTCGACTACTACCTCGCGCAGCCATCGTCGGTGCCGCTGCAGCGAATCGTGCTTTCCGGTGGAGGCGCCCGCCTCACCGGTCTGGGTCAGCGGCTCGCCGCCGCAACCCGTCTCCCGGTCGAGCCGGGCGCCGCTACCGCGGCGCTGACCATCGGCAAGACCGGACTCACCGATGAGCAACTGAGCTACGTCGAGCCGCAGATCGCAGTGCCGGTCGGGCTCGCCCTGGGGGTGGCGTCGTGACCACGCAGACCGAGCTGGCGACCGGCGTTGCGGCGATGCCGCGCGTCAACCTCATGCCGCCGGAGATCGCGGAGGCAGAGCGGTTCCGCCGGCTGCAGCTCGCGATGGGCGCCGCCGTCCTCGCGTCGTTCGTCATCGTCGGGGCGCTGTTCGTCCACGCACGCGGCGGCATCTCATCGGCGCAGGCCGAGGTCAGTGCGGCCCAGGCTCAGCAGACCAGCCTGCAGGGCAAGCTGAACAGCCTCGCCAATGTCAAGGCGACCTTCGCCCAGGTGCAGGCCAAGCAGGGTGTGCTCCAGGAGGCGATGGGCCAGCAGGTGCTGTGGTCGTCCGTGCTGAACGACCTGTCGCTGCGGGTGCCGAGCAACGTGTGGCTGACCGCGGTCGCTGCGAACGAGAACACCGTTGGCGTCGGCGAGCCGAACTCGAGCTCGACCACGACGCTGCCTGGTGCCGCCACCAACACGATCGGGACGATCTCGTTCTCCGGCGTCGGCTTCAAGCACGACGACGTCGCGGCTTGGCTCGACTCGATCGCCAAGGAGAACTCGTTCTCGCAGCCGGTCTTCACCTCGTCGGTCGAGGGTGTGATCGGAACCCGTCCCATCGTGACCTTCGGCAGCAGCGCCAACCTCACGACCAAGGCCTACTCAAACCGATTCGTCCAGAAGGCGGGCAGCTGACATGACCAAGACGCGCCAATGGACTGTGTTCACAGCGATCGCTGTGCTCGCCGTCCTCGTCGTGGGCTGGTTCCTGCTGGTGAAGCCGCAGAACTCGAAGGTCTCGACCCTCAAGTCGCAGGCGGCGACTCAGCAGTCCTCCAACGCGGTCCTGCAGTCGCAGATCGCCTCTCTGGAGAGCGAGCAGCGCCAGCTCCCGCAGCAACAGGCAGCTCTGCAGAAGTTCGCCAGCGAAGTGCCGCCGAACGCCTCCGAGCCGATGCTCATCCGCCAGCTGTCCGCGGCGGCGGCGGGCGCCGGCGTCGACCTGGTCTCCATCACGCCTGGAGCACCGACGGTGGTGTCCGGTACATCCACGACGAGCGGTGGCACCACGAGCCTCGCGCCGGCGACGAGCACGGCGAACCAGCTGGTCCAGCTGCCGGTCTCGCTGGCCATCACCGGCACGTTCCCGAACGTCGAGTCGTTCTTCCAGGCGCTGGAGAAGCTACGCCGGTCCACGCTGGTGACCAACTGGTCGCTCTGCCCGGACCCGGCGGTGGCCGGCTCGAGCGGGTCGGTCAGCTGCGCGCTGCCGGCGACGCCGAGCACCGACGTGCTGCCGCCCAACGCCATCGGCGGAACGCTGTCGGCGTACGTCTTCTACTCGCCGCCCGCCGGCACGTCGACGACGACCACGCCGACGACCGCGACGGCACCGGCTCCGACCACGACGCCGAGCGCGACCACCACGCCGGCTCCGGGCACGTCCACCCCGGCCACGTCGACCGCGACCACGCCATCAACCACTGGGGCCTCCTCGGCCCCGGCGAGCTAGGAGCAGGGCGCCATGACTGAGTCCACAACGATGCCCCCGGCCGGCGCGGCAACCGACGAAGGCGTCGGGATGCTTCCGGTGCAGCCGGACGGTGACGGTCCTGAGGGCGGCAACCGGCGTCGGCTGCTGATCCTCGGTGGTGCGGCGGGTGTCATCGTGCTTGCCGCGGCAGCCTTCCTGCTCCTGCACAAGGGCGGCTCCTCCACGCCGACCGCCGCGGTCGTTCCCCACGCGACCGTCTCGGCACAGGCCTCGTCGCAGCCGTCCTCGACCGGCAAGACCCACAAGGGCGGTACGACGACGCTGCCGAAGGTCAACAAGCACCCCGCCGCACGCGACCCGTTCATCCCGCTGATCACCGCACCGGTCGACACCGGCGGCTCGCCCGTGTCGCAGTCCACGGTGCCGGCGAGCAGCCCGTCGTCGACCCCCTCGAGCGGCACCTCGCCGAGCCCCAACCCGTCGTCGTCCCACTCGGGTGGCGGCACCAAGGCTGCCGGTGGCCCGCTCTGGATCGAGCTGACCGGGACCAAGGGTCAGACCGCGAAGTTCAAGGTCGGCTATGCCCACCACAAGTTCCGCGAGTACACCGTCCAGGCGCCGGGTCCGAGCAGCGACCAGGGCACGGTCTTCGACAAGATCTTCGCGCTGATCTCGGTCCAGAACGGCGAGGCAACCGTGCAGATCGGTGACGCCGCCCCGTTCGTCCTCACCACAGGTGTCGCCCACGCTGCGTGATCCCCGTTTGCTTCGACCCCGCCGCGGCCATCCCGTGGCGGGGTCGTTGCATGTCGCGATCGGTCGCCGTGATCACCGGACCGGCAGAATGGACGGGTGTTGCGGTGGCTGACGGCAGGGGAGTCGCACGGGCCGGCGCTGGTCGCCGTCCTTGACGGGCTCCCGGCCGGCACCCGGGTCAGCACCGCCGACCTGGCCGACGAGCTCGGGCGCAGGCGGGCCGGCTACGGGCGGGGCGCGCGGATGTCGTTCGAGCAGGACGCGGTAGAGATCCTCGGCGGCGTGCGGCATGGGCAGACGCTCGGCTCGCCGATCGCCGTACTCGTGCGCAACACCGAGTGGCCGAAGTGGGAGGCCGTGATGTCGGCCGACCCGGTCGACCCGGCCGAGCTCGAAGGGTTGGCCCGCGCCGCACCGCTCACCCGCCCGCGACCCGGGCACGCAGACCTGGTCGGCATGCAGAAGTACGGCTTCGACGACGCCCGGCCGGTGCTCGAGCGAGCGAGCGCGCGAGAGACCGCGGCGAGGGTCGCGATCGGCGCGGTCGCGAAGGCATTCCTGGAGCAAGCGCTGGGGGTCACGGTGCTCAGCCACGTCGTCGCGATCGGCAGTGTGACCGCGCCTGCAGCCGTGCCTACGCCCGGTGACCGGGACCGCATCGACGCAGATCCCGTGCGCTGCTTCGACGCGAACGCGAGCGCCGCGATGGTGGCCGAGATCGATGCCGCCCGCGCCGATGCCGACACCCTGGGCGGGGTGGTCGAGGTGGTCGTCCACGGGCTGCCGCCGGGACTCGGCAGCCACACCCACTGGGACCGCCGGCTGGACTCGCGGCTGGCCGGTGCCTTGATGGGCATCCAGGCGATCAAAGGTGTGGAGGTGGGCGACGGTTTCGCGACCGCGGCCAGCCGGGGCAGCCGCGCGCATGACGAGATCGAGCAGACCGCGGACGGGCTGCACCGGCGCACGGGTCGCTCCGGTGGCACCGAGGGTGGCATGAGCACAGGCGAGGTGCTGCGGGTGCGGGCCGCGATGAAGCCGATCTCCACCGTGCCGCGGGCGCTCGACACCGTCGACGTGCGCACCGGCGAGCCCGCGAAGGCGATCAACCAGCGCTCCGACGTCTGCGCGGTGCCCGCATCGGGCGTCGTCGCAGAGGCGATGGTCGCGCTCGTGCTCGCCGACGCCGCGCTCGAGAAGTTCGGTGGCGACTCGACCGAGGAGACCCGGCGCAACCACGCGGCCTACCTCGACGCACTGGTCGTGCGGTGACGCCGTTGGTCGTCCTGGTCGGACCGCCCGGCGCCGGCAAGTCAACCGTCGGTCGGCTGGTCGCGGAGCGACGTGGCGCAGAGTTCCGCGACACCGATGCCGATGTGGAGGCAGCGGCGAGCATGCCGATCGCGGACCTGTTCGTGGAGCGCGGCGAGCCGGTGTTTCGCGAGCTCGAGCGAACCGCGGTGAAACGGGCGGTTGCCGAGCACGCGGGCGTTCTTGCCGTCGGGGGCGGCGCAGTCGTCGACCCGGAGACCCGGGCGTTGCTCAAGGGCGAGCGGGTCGTGTTCCTCGACGTCGGGCTGACGGATGCGGTCGCACGGATCGGGTTGAACCGAGACCGGCCGCTGTTGATCGGCAACCTGCGGTCGCAGCTGCGGTCGATGCTCGAGGAACGCCGGCCGTGGTACGCCGAGGTCGCGAGTGCAACCATCCGGACCGACGGCCGCACACCGGACGAGGTCGCTTCCGAGGTAGAGGCCGCGCTGTGAGCACCGTCGTCCCGGTCGGTGGGGCAACGCCGTACGACGTCGTCGTCGGGCATGGGCTCGCATCGGAGCTCCCCGCTCTGGTGTCGGGCGCGACGACGGTCGCGATCGTCGTCGACCCGACGGTGCGCGACCGGATCGCCGGCCTGGTCGCGGCGTTGCACGCCGCGGGCCACCGCGTCGAACGCCTCGACATCGCGGCCGGCGAGGCGGCCAAGTCCGTCGCCAGTGTCGAGACGTTGTGGGTAGAGCTGGCTGCACTGCGCATGACGAGATCCGATGCATTGGTGGCGGTGGGCGGCGGTGCAACGACCGACGCGGCCGGCTTTGCCGCCGCGACCTGGCTGCGCGGCATTCGCGTCGTGCACGTGCCGACCACGTTGCTGGGCATGGTCGACGCGGCCATCGGTGGCAAGACCGCGATCAACATCGCCGCCGGAAAGAACCTGGTAGGGGCATTTCACGCACCGGCCGGCGTTCTCGTCGACCTGGATCTGCTTGCGACCCTGCCCGATGCGCAATGGGTCAACGGGATGGCGGAAGTCGTGAAGACCGGCTTCATCGCGGATCCTGCGATCCTCGACCTGATCGATCGCGATCCGGCCGCAGCGACCAGCCCGCGCGGTCCGAGTGCCCGCGAGCTGGTCGAGCGGTCGATCGTCGTGAAGGCCGCGGTCGTGTCGAAGGACCTTCGCGAGTCGGGACCGAGAGAGTTTCTCAACTACGGGCACACATTGGGCCACGCGATCGAACAGGTCGAAGGATTCCGCATCCCGCACGGGCACGCCGTGTCGATCGGCCTGGTCTTCGCCGCAGCGCTCGGGCGGTTGTCCGGCCGGCTCGACGAGGCAACGGCGACCCGGCACGCCACCGTGTTGAGGGCACTCGGGCTGCCGGTCAGCTATCGTCCCGACGCGCTGGCCGAGCTCACCGCGGCGATGCGGATCGACAAGAAGGCGCGCGGTGACCATCAGCGGTTCGTCGTGCTCGACGGTCTCGGATCGCCTGGCATCCTTGAAGATCCGGAGCCCGCGCTGGTGGCTGCGGCATACTCGGAGGTGGCCGCATGACCACGCGTGTGCTGGTTCTCAACGGGCCGAACATCGCCCAGCTCGGATCGCGCGAACCCGCGATTTACGGAACCGCGACGTACGACGACCTCGTGACGACGTGTGTCGAGGCGGCCGGAGCTCTCGGCATCGAGGTGGACGTTCGGCAAACCGATGACGAGTCGACGTACCTCGACTGGCTGCACGGCGCGGACGCGGCCGGACTGATCCTGAACCCCGGCGCGTGGACGCACACCAGCGTTGCCGTTCGTGACGCGGCGGCCGCCTTGACGGTGCCGTTCGTGGAAGTGCATCTGTCGAACCCGCTCGCTCGCGAGGAGTTCCGCCATACCTCGTTCACCGCCGGGCTGGCGCTCGGTCTGGTCGCCGGTTTCGGGCTCGACTCCTACCGGCTGGCGTTGCTGGCCATCGCGACGAGGATCTGACATGACGTCGTATGCCGATCGGCGTTCCGCGGCGGGTGCCGCACTTCCCGACGACGTGGACGCGTTGCTGGTGAGCCTGGTCGTCAACGTCCGCTACCTCACCGGCTTCACCGGGTCGAACGCCGCGCTACTGGTCCGCCCGGACGGCTCCGCGACGTTTGCGACCGACGGCCGCTACCTGACGCAGGCGGCGGAGGAGGTCCCCGACCTGGAGTGCGTGGATGCGCGCTCGAGTGCTGCGGCGCTGGTCGGCCGCGCGGCTGCGGACGGTGCGCACCGGCTCGGCATCGAACGATCGGCGGTCACCCTCGCCGAAGCGGAGCAGTTCCGCGCCGCAGCCGACGGCCGGCTCGACCTGGTCGAGACCGAGTCGGTGGTCGAGCGCCTACGAGCGGTCAAGGACGAGGCCGAGATCGAGCACCTGCAACGAGCCTGCGCAATCACTGATGCGGCCTTCGCTGCCGTGCTCGGCCGGTTGCGCCCCGGGGTGACCGAGCGCGAGATCGCCTGGTTCCTCCACGGCTGCATGCGCGAGAACGGCGCGGACGGCCTCGCCTTCGACACGATCGTGGCGTTCGGATCGCACAGCGCGATCCCGCATCACCGGCCCACCGACCGGGCGCTCGAGGCGGGTGATCTCGTCAAGCTCGACTTCGGCGCTCGCAGCGGCGGCTATCACGCCGACATGACGCGCACGGTCGTGGTCGGGCCGGCGGCCGACTGGCAGCGCGAGCTGCACGCATCGGTGCAGGCGATCCAGGCCGAGTGCCGTGCCGCAGCGGTGGCAGGGGCGAGCCCGCGCGAGCTTGACGGCCTCGCCCGGTCGGGCATCGAGGCGGCCGGCAGCCACGCCGCGCACGGGCTGGGGCACGGCGTAGGGCTCGAGGTTCACGAGCTGCCGTTCCTGTCCGCGAGCTCGCACGACACCCCGCTTGTCGACCGAACGGCGGTCACCATCGAGCCCGGCATCTACCTGCCCGGCCGCGGGGGCGTCCGGATCGAGGACAGCATCGTGATCGACGGCGCTGCGCCACGCTCGCTGACCGCCTCCGACCGTTCGTTGCTGGAGTGCTGAGACCACCCGTTCGGCTCAAGCGAGGACGGCTTCGGTTCGACATTTCCTAGGTGGACGCACTGCGCCGGCTCGCCCATGCTGCCCAGCGCCACCGGTACGCCGTGCTCTTCGGCTGGGGCGCCGGAGCATTCGTGGTCGCCTATCTCACCCGGCCGAAGGGCGTCCTCACCGACTGGGCGTTCTTCGAGTTCAGCGCCCGCACGCTGATCCATCTCAACGCGCACTACGACACGGGGGCGCTCGGGCTTTACGCACACAACCCGCAGATCCAGATCGGCCCTCCACCGATCGTGCTCGTGGCCGCACTTCAATGGCTGCCGCCCTCGGTCGTCGACCTGCTGATGACCGCCCTCATGACGCTGGCGGGTCTGTGGTGCCTGCGGTGCGGCGAGCAGATCGCCCGCCGGCTGCACCTGGTGGGCGGCGCCGAGCCGACGGGGTTCGGGGCGAATGCGGCCTCGGTCGTGTTGCTTTCCGGGCTGGTCATCCTGCCGATCTGGGCCGCCGAGGCCGCCCGATGGGCGCACCTCGACGACGTCATGGCGATCACCGGCACGCTGACCGCGATGGCGATCATCGCCCGTGGGCGGCGATGGTGGCTCGCCGGCCTCGTCCTCGGGATCGCGATCGCGTCCAAGCCTTGGGCGATCGTCGCCGCACCCGTTGTGCTCGGGCTGCCACGCGAGGATCGTGCGCGGGCGACGCTCGTGGCGATCATCACGGCCGGCCTGTGCTGGGCGCCGTTCGTCATCGGCGACCCGCAGACCGTACACGCGCTGAGCAGCTTCCAGTTCCCCGTCGTAGCAGGCTCGACCATGCACTTGCTGGGAATGGGGCTCGGCGACGCACCGCGATGGGTCCGGCCGGTCCAGTTCATCGGCGGCATCGCGCTCTCGATCCTCGCCGCCCGGCAACGCCGGTGGATGGCGATCCCGCTGGTCGGCTTCGGCTTCCGGGTCGTCACCGATCCGCAGGCCTGGCTGTACTACGGGCTCGGTCCGATCGTCGGAGCGATGGTGTGGGACGCGTCCTCCGGCCGGCGGCTGCCGGTATGGACGGGACTCACCACGATCGTGGAGTTCGGAGTGCCGAAGGTCCTCCCGTCATGGGAGGGCCCGATCCGGTTGTTGTGGTTCCTCGTCGTGGCGGTGGCCGTCCTTCGCCCGAACCGCGAACCGGTGCCGCAACTCCCTGATCCCGCACTCGGAAGCGCCGCGGTCGCCGTACCGGCCTGAGCTTCGAGCGGGACGGGTCCGGGCGCGCGGCCCGTAGGATGAAGGCCCATCCCTCTCAGGAGTCTGTGTTCCGCCGTGGCAACCACCAACGACCTGAAGAACGGCATGACGCTCGACCTCGACGGCGTGCTGTGGAACGTGGTCGACTTCCAGCACGTCAAGCCCGGCAAGGGTGGCGCGTTCGTCCGCAGCAAGCTGAAGAACGTCCTCACCGGTCAGGTCGTGGACCGGACCTTCAACGCCGGCGTGAAGGTCGACGTCGCGACCGTCGACAAGCGCGAGATGACCTACCTGTACCAGGACGGCACGGACTACGTCTTCATGGATGCGGAGACCTACGACCAGATCCACGTCCCGGACTCGGCGGTGGGCGACGCGAAGGACTACCTGCTAGAGAACACCAACGCGACCGTTGCGATGCACGAGGACACCGTGCTGTACGTCGAGCTTCCCGCGTCGGTCGAGTTGCTCGTCACTTACACCGAACCCGGCATGCAGGGCGACCGTTCGACCGGCGGGACGAAGCCCGCGACGCTCGAGACCGGCGTGACCGTGCAGGTCCCTCTCTTCGTCACGCAGGGCGAGCGGGTGAAGGTCGACACCCGCGACGGGCGGTACATCTCCCGCGTGTCCAGCTGACCGTCGCAGATGGCGGCTCGGAGCAAGGCACGCAAGCGGGCCGTCGACGTGCTGTTCGAGGCCGATGTCCGCGAGACCGACCCGCTGGCGACGTTGGCGGCCTGGGTGGGACGTGCGGACCCGCCCGTCCCGGCCTACTCCCGAGAGCTGGTCGAGGGGGTCGTCGCGCACCGCGAGCGGATCGACGAGGTGTTGGCGTCCTACGTCGAGGACTGGACGCTCGACCGGATGCCACCGGTCGACCGGGCCGTGCTGCGCCTTGCTCTCTACGAGCTGCTCTGGTCCGCCGAGGTTCCTGACGCCGTCGCGATCGACGAGGCGGTCGAGCTGGCGAAGTCGCTGTCCACCGACGCCTCGCCCGGGTTGGTCAACGGGGTCCTGTCGCGAGTGCTGCGGGACGGCGTTCCGGCCTAAGACCGACACTGTCCGATTCCTTCGGTTCTGCCCGACTTCATCGCCTCGGCTTCGCCGACCCGCCGGCGCGCGCCGTCCGCTGCCTCAAGCGGGTAGTTGGGCCGTCGATGCTCAGAAGGTGACCACCCCTCCCGGCCCGCGTCCGCGCTCCGACCGGCGCGGCCGGCAGCTGGCCGCTGCCTGGCTGGTGGTCCGGGCTGCCGGCATTGCGGTGCTCGCCGGCTGGTGCGGCTACCCGTGGGTCGGCCACGCCGTGGTGGTGAGTCGCGATGTCGCCGAGTACCACAGCTGGGCGCAGCAGCTCTACGCCGGAGCGCTGCCCTGGCACGGGTTCAACGTCGAGTATCCGCCGGGTGTCCTTGCGGTCATGCTGCTACCGGCAAAGACGGCGGGGTGGTTCGAGGCCGAGTTCGTCGCGCTGGCCCTGGTCGCCGACGCCCTGGTCGCACGGGGTCTTTGGCGGTTGCACCGAGTCGGCCTCGGCAGCTGGTTGTGGGTGGCCGTCCCTGTCCTGCTGGGTCCGGTCATGTGGCTCCGGCTGGACGTCTTCGTCGCCGCCGCTCTGGTCGGCTTCCTGGTTGCGGTCCGGGAACGGCACTGGCGGGCCGCCGGCTGCTGTGTCGGCGCTGCCACGCTGCTCAAGCTTTGGCCGGTTCTCCTACTGGTTGTGCTGTGGCGGCTGCTGCCCGGGGAGGGCCGTCGCAAGGTGGCGGGCTGGTCGCTCGGCGTAGTCGCCGCGGTGACCCTGCCGGTCCTCGCCTGGGGCGGCGGATCCGGCCTGTGGTGGATGCTGCACTACCAGGGCGCGCGCGGTCTGGAGGTCGAGTCGGTCTGGGCCTGGCCGGTGCTCGTCGCGCACTACTTCGGCGCGGCGACCCGGCCGTTGCCCGGCCACGGCGGGATCGAGGTTCCGGTCAGGGGATGGGCGTCGTTGCTCGGGTTGGGGCTTGCGATCGGCGTCGTCGCGCTCACGGTCGCCGTGTGGCGGGACCGTCACCGGCGGGTAGCTCTCGAGTCGGCAGCGCTCGCGGGTGTCGCCGTCGTCCTCGTGGGATCCAAGGTGCTCTCACCGCAGTACGTCGTGTGGGCTTGCGCCGTCACGGCCATAGTCGTCGACGCACCAGCGCTGGTCGGACGCGACCGGCGCCGGCTCGCCGTTGCGACCGTCGTGCTCGCGGCGAGCACTCAGCTGCTCTATCCGTTCGGGTTCTGGTGGTTGTACTTCGACACCAGAGCCGGCGTGCTCGCGGCGACGGTTCACGCCCTCGCCGTGCTCGGCTGGCTCGCCGTGGTTCTCCAGGTGGCGTTCCGGTCGACGGCGCCGACCGGTCCCGGCCCTCGAGCCGCTGCAGAGACGCCGCGCCTCGGCTCCGCCGAGCCCGTGCTGCAGCGCTGAGGTCGGCGGCGAAGCGTTCTCGCGTCGTCCGGCGCGGCCGGTGAAAAACCGGTGGCGCTCGCTGCTAGCCTCGCCCGCAGCAAGACCTGCCGTCCTTTAACCCCGTCCCGTGAGGCGGAGAAGGAGGTGCCGCAATGACGGCTGCCCAGGGGAGCCCGACCGGCCCGGAGCTCGGTGCCGGTGCCGCTTCGCCCACTCTCTCCCGATCCATCCTCGACGCGACCGATGTCGGCCGCGCCCTGACCCGGATCGCCCATGAGGTCGTCGAGCGCAACCACGGCGCGCGCGACCTCGTCATCCTCGGTATCCCCACGCGCGGGGTGCCGCTCGCGCGCCGGATCGCCGAGCAGATCGCCACGATCGAAGCTCCGGTTCCGTACGGCGCGCTCGACACCACCATGTACCGCGACGACCTCCGGCTGCGTGGCGTCCGCGCGCTGGAGCTGACCGAGATCCCCGCCGAAGGAGTCGACGGCAAGACCGTCGTGCTGGTCGACGACGTCCTGTTCTCCGGGCGGACGATCCGGGCGGCGCTGGACGCGCTGTCAGACCTCGGCCGGCCGCGGGCGGTGCAGCTCGCCGTACTCGTCGACCGCGGCCACCGGGAGCTGCCCATCCGGGCGGACTACGTCGGGAAGAACCTGCCGACCTCCCTCGCCGAGAAGGTGCAGGTGCGGGTGGCCGAGCACGACGGCCAGGACGAGGTCGTGGTCACTGTTGCGGAGGGCGGCGCCGACTCGTCAGCGACCAGCAAGGGAGGCCAGCGATGAACCGCCACCTGCTCTCGGCCGGAGATCTCTCGCGCGACGACGCGCTGCTCGTCCTCGACACGGCGGCCGAGATGGACACCGCGCTTGCGGGTCGCAGCATCAAGAAGCTGCCGACCTTGCGGGGCCGGACGGTGGTCAACCTGTTCTTCGAGGACTCGACGCGGACTCGGACGTCCTTCGAGGTGGCGGCGAAGCGGCTGTCCGCCGATGTCATCAACTTCGCGGCGAAGGGCTCGAGCGTCAGCAAAGGTGAGTCGCTGAAGGACACCGCGCTCACCCTCGAAGCCATGGGCACCGACGCCGTCGTGATCCGGCACCCGGCAAGCGGCGCACCGCACCGGCTCGCGCACTGGGTGCGAGGCAGCGTCCTGAACGCCGGCGACGGCACCCACGAGCATCCGACCCAGGCGCTGCTCGACAGCTACACCATGCGCCGGCGGACCGGCCGGCTCGAAGGGCTCAACGTCGTCATCGTCGGCGACGTGCTGCACTCGCGGGTTGCCCGCAGCAACGTGCTGTTGCTCTCGACGCTGGGCGCCGACGTCACCCTCGTTGCTCCGCCCACGTTGCTCCCCGTCGGGGTGCCCAGCTGGCCGTGCGCGGTGTCCTACGACCTCGACTCGGTGCTGCCCAAGGCGGACGTCGTGATGATGCTGCGGGTGCAGCACGAGCGGATGCACGGGGGCTTCTTCCCGACGACGAGGGAGTACTCCCGCCGCTACGGGCTCGACGCTCAGCGGATGGCCGCGTTGCCGGACGCCGCGATCGTCATGCACCCGGGCCCGATGAACCGCGGAGTGGAGATCGCGGCCGAGGTCGCGGACAGCGTGCGCTCGACCATTGTCGAGCAGGTTGCCAACGGGGTGTCCGTGCGGATGGCCGTGCTGTACCTCTTGCTGGCCGGCCAGACCGGCTTCGACGTGGCGCCCGGCGAAGGGAGCGCGGCATGAGCGCCTGGGTGATCGAAGGGGTTCGGCCGGTCGGCGGCGAGCCGGTTGACCTGTACGTCGACGACGGCCGGCTGGTGGACGAGCGGCCGGTGCACGCACAGGTCATCGACGCCGACGGGCTGATCGCGCTGCCGGGCCTGGTCGACCTGCACACCCACCTGCGCGAACCCGGCCGCGAGGATGCGGAGACGGTCGAGACCGGCACCAGAGCCGCCGCGCTCGGCGGCTTCACCGCGGTGCACGCGATGGCCAACACCGAGCCGGTCGCCGATGTCGCCGGGGTCGTCGAGCAGGTCTGGCGGCTGGGCGAAGCCGCCGGGCACTGCGACGTCCGTCCCGTCGGCGCGGTCACCGTGGGGATCGCGGGGGAACGGCTGGCCGAGCTGGGCGCGATGGCCGAGTCGGCCGCGCGGGTGCGGGTGTTCTCCGACGACGGACATTGTGTCCATGACCCGCTGCTCATGCGCCGCGCGCTCGAGTACGTCAAGGCGTTCGACGGCGTGATCGCACAGCACGCGCAGGAGCCGCGCCTCACCGAGGGAGCGCAGATGAACGAGGGCGACTGGTCCGGCGTTCTCGGGCTGGCCGGGTGGCCGGCGGTGGCCGAGGAGGCGATCATCGCCCGGGACTGCCTGCTGGCCGCGCACGTCGGCTCGCGGGTGCACTTCTGCCATGTGTCGACGGCGGGTTCGGTGGAGCTGGTCCGCTGGGCGAAGGCGAAGGGCTGGAACGTCACCGCCGAGGTCACGCCGCACCATCTCCTGCTCACCGACGACCTCGTCCAGAGCTACGACCCGGTCTTCAAGGTGAACCCTCCGCTGCGCACGGCTGCGGACGTGGCGGCGCTGCGCGACGGCCTCGCCGACGGCACGATCGACGCGGTCGCGACCGACCATGCTCCGCACGCGTTGGAGGACAAGGAAAGCGAGTGGTCGGCGGCCGCCTTCGGCATGACCGGGCTGGAGACCGCGCTGTCGGTGGTGGCCGCGAGCATGGTCGAGACGGGCCGGCTCGACTGGGCCGGCGTCGCCGACCGGATGAGCGTCCGGCCGGCTCGGATCGGCCGGCTGGCCGGGCACGGTCAACCGCTGCAGCCCGGGACCGCGGCGAACCTCGTTGTGGTCGACCCGCAGGCGCGGTGGACGGTCGACCCCACGACATCGGCCAGCCGCAGCCGCAACACGCCGTACGCCGGACGCGAGCTGCCGGTGCGGGTGGTCGCGACTTTCTTGAGGGGCCGGCCGACAGTGCTCGACGGCAAGTCGGTATGACGGTTGGTGGAGATGTTGCTCGCGACCAAGACCGTTCTCGTCGACCCGCACCCGTTCTGGGGCGGGTGGGTGGTCGCCGTGATCGCTGCGGTCATCTTCGTGAGCTTCGCCGCCTGGATCGTCGTCCAGCGGGTTCGGCACGGTCGGGACGGCGACGATGACTGAGCCCGCCATCCTGGTCCTCGAGGACGGCCGGACCTTTCGCGGCCAGGCCTACGGCGCGCGCGGCGAGACCTTCGGCGAGGCGGTCTTCACGACCGGCATGACCGGTTACCAGGAGACGCTGACCGATCCGTCGTTCCACCGCCAGGTCGTGGTCCAGACCGCGCCGCACATCGGCAACACCGGAGTCAACGACGACGACCCGGAGTCCCGGCGGATCTGGGTCTCCGGCTACGTGGTCCGTGACCCGGCGCGGGTGGCGAGCAGCTGGCGCGCCCGGCGCACGCTCGACGACGAACTAGCCGCGAGCGGTGTCGTCGGCATCAGCGGCATCGACACCCGTGCGCTGACCAGGCACCTGCGCGAGCGCGGTGCGATGCGCGTGGGCGTCAGCAGCGCCGCCACCGATCCGGACTCACTGCTCGAGCGCGTCCTCGCCAGTCCGGGCATGGCCGGCGCCGACCTCGCCGGTGAGGTCACCACGGCACGGCCGTACGTCGTCCCCGCGGTCGGCACCCGGCGCTTCACGGTTGCGGCCGTCGACCTCGGGATCAAGGCGTCGACGCCGCGCTACCTCGCGCGGCTGGGCTGCGACGTGCACGTGCTGCCGACGTCATCGACCGCAGCCGAGCTGCTGGCGGTCGACCCGGACGGTGTCTTCTTCTCCAACGGACCCGGCGACCCGGCGACCGCCGACGGACCGGTCGCCGCGATGCGCGGCGTACTCGGCGTGAAGCCGGTGTTCGGCATCTGCTTCGGCAACCAGGTGCTCGGTCGGGCGCTCGGCTTCGGCACCTACAAGCTGCTGTTCGGCCACCGCGGGGTCAACCAGCCGGTCCAGGACCGCGCCACCGGGAGGATCGCGATCACGAGTCACAACCACGGCTTCGCCGTAGCCGCGCCGACCGACGGTCCGGTGGACACCGAGTTCGGCCGGGTCGAGGTCAGCCACGTCGATCTCAACGACGGTGTGGTGGAAGGGATTCGCTGCCTGGACGTGCCCGCGTTCTCGGTGCAGTACCACCCGGAGGCGGCACCCGGCCCCCATGACGCGACCGATCTGTTCGCCGGCTTCGTCGACCTGATGGCCGGCGCCTGATGCCGCGGCGTACCGACCTGTCCAGCGTGTTGGTGATCGGTTCGGGTCCGATCGTCATCGGGCAGGCCTGCGAGTTCGACTACTCGGGGACGCAGGCCTGCCGGGTGCTGCGCGCCGAGGGTCTGCGGGTGAGCCTGATCAACTCGAACCCGGCGACGATCATGACCGACCCCGAGTTCGCCGACGCGACGTACGTCGAGCCGATCACGCCGGAGTTCGTCGAGAAGGTCATCGCCCAGGAGCGGCCGGACGGGTTGCTCGCGACTCTCGGCGGACAGACCGCGCTGAACGTCACCGTCGCGCTGCACAAGCGCGGCGTGCTCGAACGCTACGGCGTCGAGCTGCTCGGGGCGTCGATCGACGCGATCCATGCCGGTGAGGACCGCGAGCGGTTCAAAGAGGTGTGCCGGTCCATCGATGCCGACCACGCGCGCAGCACGCTCGTGCGCTCGATCGGCGACGCGGTCGGCGTCGCGGCCGATCTCGGGTACCCGGTCGTGTTGCGGCCGTCGTTCACCCTCGGGGGAGCCGGTTCCGGGTTCGCACACGACGAGACCGAGCTGCGCGCGATGGTCGCGGTCGGTCTCGACGCGAGCCCGGTGCACGAAGTCCTCGTCGAGGAGAGCGTCCTCGGCTGGAAGGAGTTCGAGCTCGAGGTCATGCGTGACCGCAAGGACAACTGCGTCGTCGTGTGCTCGATCGAGAACCTCGACCCGATGGGCGTGCACACCGGCGACAGCATCACGGTCGCCCCCGCGATGACGTTGACCGACCGCGAGTACCAGCGGATGCGGGACACTGCGTTCGCCGTCATTCGCGCCGTCGGCGTCGAGACCGGCGGGTCCAACATCCAGTTCGCGGTCGACCCGCGTACCGGCCGCCAGGTCGTCATCGAGATGAACCCACGGGTCTCCCGGTCGAGTGCGCTCGCCAGCAAGGCGACCGGCTTCCCGATCGCGAAGATCGCGGCGAAGCTCGCGCTCGGCTACACCCTCGACGAGATCCCCAACGACATCACCGAGCAGACGCCCGCGAGCTTCGAGCCGAGCCTCGACTACGTCGTCGTCAAGATTCCGCGGTTCGCGTTCGAGAAGTTCCCGGGTGCGGACACGACGCTGACCACGCACATGAAGAGCGTGGGCGAGGTCATGGCGTTGGGTCGCAGCTTTCCCGAAGCGCTGCAGAAGGCGGCACGGTCGCTCGAGGCCAAGGGTGCGGAGCTCGACTTCGGGTCGCCGGTCGGCGTGCGCGACGAGCTGATGCCGCGCGCGGCGCGACCGCACGATCGGCGTTTGCAGGCAGTCGTGCAAGCAGTTCGCGCCGGCGCGGCCGTCGACGAGCTGCACCGCCGGACCGGCATCGACCCGTGGTTCCTCGACCAGCTGGTTCTGCTCAGTGACGTTGCCGACGACGTCCGTCGCGCGAGTCAGCTGGATGCCGAGCTGTTGCGCCACGCGAAGCGGCACGGCTTCTCCGACCTGCAGATCGCCGGCATCCGCGCAGACATCGGTGAGGACGACGTCCGGCGCTTGCGTCACGCGCTCGGGGTGCGGCCGGTCTTCAAGACGGTGGACACGTGCGCCGCTGAGTTCGAAGCCCGGACGCCGTACCACTACTCGTCGTACGACGAAGAGGACGAGGTCGAGCCGAGCGACCGGCCCAAGGTTCTGATCCTCGGCAGCGGTCCCAACCGGATCGGACAGGGCGTCGAGTTCGACTACTCGTGCGTGCACGCGTGCTATGCGTTGCACGACGCCGGCTTCGACACCGTGATGGTCAACTGCAACCCCGAGACTGTGTCCACCGACTACGACACGTCCGACCGGCTGTACTTCGAGCCGCTGACGGCGGAGGACGTGCTCGAGGTCGTCGCGGCCGAGCAGCGCTCCGGCCAGGTGGCCGGCGTCGTGGTGCAGCTCGGTGGGCAGACGCCGCTCGGTCTCGCGCAGCGGTTGAAGGATGCCGGCGTCCCCATCGTCGGCACGCCGCCGGAGGCGATCCATCTGGCTGAGGAACGCGGCGCGTTCGGCCAGGTCCTTGCCGATGCCGGACTGGTCGCGCCGAAGCACGGGACGGCGCGGTCCTACGACGAGGCGAAGGCGATCGCCGAGCGGATCGGTTACCCGGTGCTGGTCCGGCCGTCGTACGTCCTCGGCGGGCGGGGCATGGAGATCGTGTACGACGACGACACGCTGCGGTCCTACATCGACCGCGCCACCGAGGTCAGCCCCGAGCATCCGGTGCTCGTCGACCGGTTCCTCGACGACGCGATCGAGGTGGACGTCGACGCGCTGTTCGACGGGGACGAGCTGTTCCTCGGCGGGGTCATGGAGCACATCGAAGAGGCCGGGATCCATTCCGGCGACTCGGCGTGCGCGCTCCCGCCGATCACCCTCGGCCGGTCCGATGTCACGCGCATCCGCGAGGCGACCGAGGCGATCGCCCGCGGGGTCGGCGTCCGCGGGCTGCTGAACGTGCAGTTCGCGCTGACCGGCGATGTCCTCTACGTGCTGGAGGCAAACCCGCGGGCCAGCCGCACGGTGCCGTTCGTCGCCAAGGCGACCGCGGTGCCGCTCGCCAAGGCCGCCGCGCGGGTGATGCTGGGCGCGACGATCGCGGAGCTCCGGGCCGAAGGGGTGCTGCCCGCGGGCGACGGCGCCGACCTGCCGCTGGACGCGCCGATCTGCGTTAAGGAGGCAGTGCTCCCGTGGAACCGCTTCCGTGGCGTCGACACCGTGCTCGGCCCCGAGATGAAGTCGACCGGAGAGGTCATGGGTGTCGACGCCGGCTTCGGCACCGCGTTCGCGAAGTCACAAGAGGCGGCGTACGGCGGGCTGCCCACCAAGGGCCGGGTGTTCGTCTCGGTCGCCGACCGTGACAAGCGGCACCTGATCTTCCCGGTCAAGCGGCTCGCGGACCTCGGCTTCGAGGTGCTCGCCACCGAGGGAACCGCCGAGGTGCTGGGCCGCAACGGGGTGGGGGCGACCATCGTCCGCAAGGTCTCGGACCCGGGCTCGGACGACGACCCGGACGTTGTCGACCTGATCCTGGCAGGCGAGGTCGACCTGATCGTCAACACGCCGTTCGGCAATTCGGGACCTCGGCTGGACGGCTACGAGATCCGGACCGCCGCCGTGGTGCGCGGCATACCGTGTCTGACGACGATCCAGGCGCTGGGCGCCGCGGTGCAGGGGATCGAGGCCCTGCGCGGGGGCGAGGTTGGCGTCGCGCCACTGCAGCGACATCATGCAGTGATCAGCGCGGCCCGAGCCGGCCGGCCGGCGCCCGACGAGCCGAGGAGTGGAAGCTGATGCCGGTCCAGGTCAAGGGTGAGGTGCTGAGCCTCAAGCCGATCGGCGACTACTACTCGATGACGATCGTCGCCTCCGGCATCGCCGAGAACGCCCGTCCCGGGCAGTTCGTCGCGGTCGCGGTCGGCGGCCCCGACGGCAGCACCCTCTTGCGACGCGCGTTCTCGATCTACCAGGTGCGCGAGACCGGCGTTTACGGCGGCACGGTGGAGTTCATCTTCTCCGTCACCGGCAGGGGCACGGGATGGCTCGCACGCCAGCGGGCATACGACCCGATCGATGTGGTCGGGCCGCTCGGCCGGCCGTTCGCGCTGCCGCGGGAGCCGGCCAACTGCGTGCTCGTCGGCGGCGGTTACGGCTCGGCGCCGCTGTTCATGCTCGCGGACTCGCTGCGCACGAGGGGCTGTCGCATCGATGCGGTGCTCGGCGCGTCGACCGGCGACCGGATGTTCGGCGCGCTGGATGCGAAGCGGATGGCCGCGAGCGTCGCCTTCACGACCGACGACGGCTCGTACGGCGAGAAGGGCAAGGTTTCCGACGTGCTTCCCGAGGTGATCGACCGCGTGCATGCGGACGTGGTCTATGCCTGCGGGCCGATGCCGATGCTCGAAGCGGTGCAGCGGATCGCCGGCGCGGCCTACGGCGGGGCCGGCATCCCGACGCAGCTTCTCGTCGAGGAGTCGATGGCCTGTGGCGTCGGTGTCTGCATGACCTGCGTGCTCCCCGTGGTCGGCAGCGACGACCAGACCCGGATGATGCGGGCCTGCGTCGACGGGCCGGTCTTCGCCGGCGACCGGATCCGGTGGGATGCGCTCGGCACCGTTCCTGACGACGCCGTCGGTGCGGGGCAGAAATGACCGACTACAGGAGCGACCGGCCGATGGGGATCACCCTGCGCCGCGGTGGCGAGCCCACCCGGCACGCGGCGGTCGACATGACGACGACGCTCGGTCCGCTCACGGTGCCCGACCCCGTGTTCACCGCCTCCGGCTGCGCGGCGTCCGGTCGCGAGCTCGCGCCGTTCAACGACCTCACCGCGATCGGCGGGGTCGTGACCAAGTCGATCCAGCTCACTGCGCGGGCCGGGCGACCGACGCCGCGGATGGCGGAGACCCCCAGCGGCATGCTCAACTCGATCGGCCTGCAGGGGCCCGGGGTCGAGGTCTTCGTCAATCGCGACCTGGCGTGGCTGGAGGAGCACGGCGTCCGTGTCGTCGTCTCCATTGCCGGCTCGAGCATCGAGGACTACGGCAAGCTCGCGAGCAAGCTGCGCGGCAAGCCGCTGGCCATGATCGAGGTCAACATCTCCTGTCCCAACGTCGAAGACCGCGGGCAGGTGTTCGCGTGCGACCCGCACGCGGCCGCCTCCGTGGTCGGCGCCGTCCGCCGGGCAACGGCGTCGGCGGTTCCGGTCTTCGCGAAGCTGTCGCCCGACGTCACGAACCTCGTCGAGATCGCCGGCGCGTGCGTCGATGCCGGTGCGACCGGCCTGTCGCTGATCAACACGACGCTGGGCATGGAGATCGACACCCAGACTCTCCGGCCGACCCTCGCCGGCGTCACCGGTGGCCTGTCGGGGCCGGCGATCCGGCCGCTCGCGCTGCGCTGCGTCTGGCAGGTGCACGAGGCGCTTCCGGAGGTGCCGCTGTTCGGAATCGGCGGCATCCGCACCGGCCTCGACGCGCTCCAGTTCATCCTGGCGGGGGCCAGCGCGGTGCAGGTGGGCACGGTGATCTTCCACGACCCCGGCGCACCCGCGCGGGTCTCGCGCGAGCTCCGGGAGGTGCTCGCGGCGCGCGGGATGACCCGGCTGGACCAGGCGATCGGCCTCGGCCACCGCCCGCCCGACATGGTGATCCCCGAGGCGCCGGAGCCGATGGGTGCCGCCGCCGACCCGCCTGCGGAGGACACCTACGACACGACCTACGAGGACGAGGCGCTGCGACTGACGGAGGACGCCTGATGAGCGACCCCACGGCGGCGGCGGTCGCGCCGATCGCCGTGGCGTTGGACACCGCTGACCTCGACACTGCGCTGCGATGGGCGCACGCCGTCGCGCCGCACGTTCGGTGCCTCAAGGTCGGCCTCGAGCTGTTCAGCGCCCACGGCGCTCGCGCGGTGCACGCAATCCAGGACGGAACCGGACGCGAGCTGTTCCTCGACCTCAAGCTGCACGACATCCCGGCGACCGTTGCCGGGGCCGCTCGCGCGCTGGCCCCGCTCGCTCCGACGTACCTCACCGTCCACGCCGCTGGCGGCCCGGCGATGATCGCCTCCGCCGCCGAGGCGCTGCCGGACACGCGGATCGCCGGGGTCACCGTGCTCACCTCACTGTCCGCCGGCCAGCTCGACGAGATCGGCCTCGCCGGGCCGCCGGTCGACGCCGTCGCCCGGTTGGCCCGGCTGGCCGCCGGAGCCGGCGCACGGGCCATCGTCTGCTCGCCGCACGAGGTCGCGACCGTCCGCGCTGCGCTGGGGCCGGAGGTCGTGCTCCTCGTCCCTGGTGTGCGCCCCGCAGGTGTCGCCTCGAACGACCAGGCCCGTACCGCGACACCCGCGACCGCGCTCGCGGATGGTGCCGATCTCGTGGTGATCGGCCGCCCGATCACCGGCGCTGATGATCCTGGTGAGGCGGCTGCGGCGATTGCTGCCACGCTCGCGCCCGCCGAGGTTGCCTAACCCCGCCCTGCTCGCTAGGTTCGCCGCGACTGTGAGCGCAGTGGCTCCCGGCTCGCTTTCGGGGCCGATCCTGACGGAGAGGTGAACGCATCGTGGCCCTCCCGCCGCTGACCCCCGAACAACGGGCCGCCGCGCTGGCAAAGGCAACGGCCGCTCGCAAGGCGCGCGCCGACCTGCGGGAGCGGCTCAAGCACTCCGGCGCCACCCTCGACGATGTCTTCCGCGCCGGTGACTCCGACGAGGCGGTCGGCAAGATGCGCGTGAGTGCCGTGCTCGAGTCGATGCCGGGCGTGGGCAAGGTTCGCGCGGCACGGATCATGGAAAAGATCGGGATCTCACCGACCCGCCGGGTCCGCGGGCTCGGTGCCCACCAGCGAGCCGCCCTCGAGCGCGAGTTCTCGGCTGGGTCCGCCGCCCCGAATGGGAACTGACGCGGCTGCGAACCGGCTCACCGTCCTGTCCGGTCCGGCCGGCGTCGGCAAGAGCACGGTCGTCGAGCACCTTCGGCGTACCGAGCCGAGGATCTGGCACTCGGTCAGCGCGACCACCCGGCCGATCCGACCGGGGGAGGTCGACGGCGCGAGCTATCACTTCGTGACGCCCGAACAGTTCGCGCGCCTGGTCGAGCGCGGAGAGTTGCTCGAGCACGCGGTGTACGCCGGCAACCTCTACGGCACGCCGCGGACGCCGGTCGACGAGCACCTCGCGGCCGGGGATCTCGTCCTGCTCGAGATCGAGATCCAGGGGGCTCGCCAGATCCGGGCACTGGTGCCGGACGCGCTGCTGATCTTCCTCAAGCCGCCGTCGTGGGAAGAGCTGGAACGGCGGCTGCGCGGGCGCGGCACCGAGCCGCCCGAGGTGATCAGCCGGCGGCTCGACCAGGCCAGGGTCGAGCTGGCCGCCGAGGACGAGTTCGACGAGGTGGTGGTCGCCCGCTCGGTGCAGGCCGCGGCGGACCGGATCGTGGAGCTCATGACCGGTTCATGAGCCGGGTCGCCGCGCTTGCGACTGCTAGCCTGGAGCGCGAATCCCCCGAACGATGAGAGGCGCCACGTGTCCGGCACTGCCGCGCGACCCGAGGGCATTACGAACCCGCCGATCGACGAGCTGCTCGACAAGGTCGAGAGCAAGTACGCGCTCGTCATCTACTCCGCGAAGCGGGCCCGCCAGATCAACGCCTACTACTCCCAGCTCGGCGAGGGTCTGCTCGAGTACGTCGGCCCGCTCGTTCCTGCGCACGTGCAGGAGAAGCCGCTGTCGGTGGCACTGCGCGAGGCCAACGAGGACCTGCTGACCTTCGAGCAGGTCGAGGCCTGACCGCTCGCGCGGGGCATCGATGAGCCCGCAGCCGGCGGCGGGATCCGGTCGGCGCGTCGTGCTCGGCGTGTGCGGCGGAATCGCCGCCTACAAGGCCTGCGAGCTGCTCCGGCGGTTCACCGAGAGCGGCCATGACGTGCGCGTCGTCCCCACCGGCTCGGCGCTGCGGTTCGTCGGCGCGCCGACCTGGGCGGCGTTGTCCGGCAACCCCGTGACGACCGAGGTGTGGAGCGATGTCCACGAGGTCCCGCACGTCGCGATCGGGCGCGGCGCCGACCTGGTCGTCGTCGCACCGGCAACCGCCGACCTGCTGGCCCGGATGGCGGCCGGTCGCGCCGACGACCTGTTGACCGCGACGCTGCTCACCGCTGCTTGCCCGGTGGTCGTGGCGCCCGCCATGCACACCGAGATGTGGGAGCACGCCGCCACCCGGGCGAACGTCGCGCTGCTGCGCGAGCGGGGCGTCGTCGTGCTCGAGCCGGCGGTGGGGCGGTTAACCGGCGCTGACAGCGGGATCGGGCGGTTGCCGGAGCCGGATGAGATCTATGCGGTTGCGCGTATCGTCCTCGCCCGCGGCGTGACGTCGCCCGATCTGCGCGGCCGGCACGTCGTCGTATCGGCCGGCGGCACCCGCGAGCCACTCGACCCGGTGCGTTTCCTCGGCAACCGCTCCAGCGGGCGGCAGGGTTACGCCCTCGCGCGGACCGCGGTGGCGCGGGGCGCCGAAGTCACCCTCGTTGCGGCGAACACCGCGCTCGCCGACCCGGCCGGCGCGAAGGTCGTGAGGGTGGGGACCGCGGAAGAGCTTCGGGATGCCGTCCTCGAGGCGGCCGGCCAGGCCGACGCGGTGGTGATGGCGGCGGCGGTGGCGGACTTCCGGCCGGTGCGGCGCTCGGCGTCGAAGCTGAAGAAGACCGATACGGACCCGGAGCCGGTGGTGCTGACCCGAACCGCCGACGTGCTGGCCGAGCTGTCCGCCAACCGGCGCCGCGCCGGCCAGGTGGTCGTGGGGTTCGCGGCCGAGACCGATGACGCGCTGGAGAACGGCCGGGCCAAGCTGGCCGCGAAGGGCTGCGACTACATCGTGGTGAACGAGGTGGGAGAGCGTCGTACGTTCGACGCCGACGACAACGCCGCGACCATCCTCGGCTCGGACGGGAGCACGACCGTCGTGCCGATGGGCAGCAAGGACCTGCTCGGCCACGCGGTCTGGGACCTGGTCGCCGCGCGGCTCGCGCAGTGACCGGTCGCCCGCTGCTGCCGATCGAGCTGGACGGCGGCGTGACCCTGACCGCGACGAGCGCACGCGATGCCGACGAGGCGTTCGCCGTCATCGACGTCGAGCGCGAGCGGTTGCGGGAGTGGCTGCCGTGGGTGGACGCGACGGTTGATCTCGAGACCGAGCGCGGGTTCCTGGAGTCCCTGGACCTCGTCAACCAGACCGGCACCGGCCTGCACGCAACTGTTCGCGAGGACGGTGAGTTCCGAGGGCTGGTCGGTTTGCGCCTCGATGCGCTGCGACGCTCGGCGGAGGTGGGGTACTGGCTCGCCAGTGGCGCAGTCGGCCGCGGGTTGATGACCCGTACGGTCGCGGCGATGTTCGACCTGGCGTTCGAGCAGATCGGGATGCACCGGGTCGAGCTGCTCGCGGCGACCGGCAATGTGCGCAGCCGGGCGATTGCGGAGCGGCTCGGCATGACGATGGAAGGCATCCGCCGCGAGGCCGAGGAGCTGCCGCAGGGGTTCGTCGACCTCGCGATGTACGCGATCCTGGCGCAGGACTGGCCGGGTGCCCGGGTGGCCGTTTCCGACGTACGCCGGACCGGCCACTAAACTCGACCGCGCCTGCCGGGACCGGCCCGGGACCGGCGAGTCGAAGGGGACTGTGCGTGTCTGGTCGGCTGTTCACCTCCGAGTCGGTGACCGAGGGCCATCCGGACAAGATCGCCGACCAGATCAGCGACGCGATCCTCGATGCGATGGTCAAGGACGACCCGTCCAGCCGGGTCGCGGTCGAGACGCTGATCACGACCGGCCAGGTCCACATCGCGGGAGAGGTCAAGACCGACACCTACGTTGACATCCCCGCCATCGTGCGCGAGACCATCCTCGGGATCGGCTACGACTCCTCACGCAAGGGCTTCGACGGCGAGTCCTGCGGGGTGAGCGTCTCGATCGGCAGCCAGTCCAAGGACATCGCCCAGGGCGTCGACGACGCCTACGAACACCGCATGGGCCTGGACACCCCGGACCCACTGGACCGCCAGGGCGCCGGCGACCAGGGCCTGATGTTCGGCTACGCGTGCGACGACACCCCCGAGCTGATGCCGCTGCCGATCGCCCTGGCGCACCGGCTGGCACGCCGGCTGGCCGCCGTCCGCAAGAGCGGGCTGGTTCCCTACCTGCGCCCGGACGGCAAGACCCAGGTGACGATCGAGTACTCCGACGACCGGCCGGTCCGGCTGGACACCGTGGTCGTGTCGAGCCAGCACGCCTCCGACATCGACATCGACACCCTGCTCGCACCCGACATCCAGGAGCACGTGGTCGCGCCCGAGGTGGACGGGCTCGACATCGACTGCGCCGCCTACCGACTGTTGGTGAACCCCACCGGCCGGTTCGAGATCGGCGGCCCGATGGGCGACGCCGGGCTGACCGGCCGCAAGATCATCGTTGACACCTACGGCGGGATGGCCCGCCACGGCGGCGGCGCGTTCTCGGGCAAGGACCCGTCCAAGGTCGACCGCTCGGGCGCCTACGCCATGCGCTGGGTCGCGAAGAACGTCGTCGCGGCCGGCTTGGCCCGCCGTTGCGAGGTGCAGGTCGCGTACGCCATCGGCAAGGCCCGTCCGGTCGGCACATTCGTGGACACCTTCGGGACCGGGGTCGTCCCGGACCAGAAGATCCAGGACGCCATCTTGTCGGTGTTCGACCTGCGCCCGGCCGCGATCATCCGGGACCTCGACCTGTTGCGGCCGATCTACGCACAGACGGCGGCGTACGGACACTTCGGCCGGCCGGACATGGACTTCACCTGGGAGGCCACGACCAGGACCGACGCCCTGCGGACCGCCGCCGGGCTCTGACCCCGCGCCGCTGGGGACGGTGGTGCACCGGCGTCCGGTCCCGCTGCTAGACCTGTGACGTGACCAGCGCGACCCGGCGCGGTCAGGGAAGCCGGTCGGCTGCCCGGACGCCGCGCGAGCCGGCCGCCACCCTTCCGGTGGCGCGCGTCGCGGTCGATGTCCCGTTGGCCCACCTCGACCGCCCGTTCGACTACCTGCTCACCGCCGCGCAGGCCGACGCGGCCCAGCCCGGTGTCCGGCTTCGGGTCCGCTTTGCCGGCCAGCTGGTCGACGGCATCGTGCTCGAACGCGCCGAGCGCTCCGACCACGATGGCAAGCTGGCCTTCGTCGAGCGCGTGCTCGGCAGCGAGCCGGTCCTGACCGCGGACGTCGCCGGGCTGGCGCGGGCGGTCGCCGACCGCTATGCAGGAACGCTCGCTGACGTGTTGCGGCTCGCCGTCCCGCCGCGACACGCGACCGCCGAGCGGGCTAGCCGCCCGGACCCGACGACCGCCGTGCCGCAGCCCGCGGCTCACCCCGGTCTCGATCGGTACCCGGGCGGCGAGCAGCTGATCGCCGAGCTCGCGGCCGGACGGCCGCGGCGGGTGTGGGAGGTCCTGCCGGGTGACTGGCCGGCCGAGCTCGCCCGCGCCGCCGGTGCGACCGTGCGCGGTGGTCGGGGAGTGCTGGTGGTCGTGCCCGACGCGCGCGACGTCGCCCGAGTCGAGGCCGCGCTCGTCGCCGAGCTCGGCGCGGCGGTCGTGGTGTCCCTGACCGCCGATCTCGGTCCCGCCGAGCGCTATCGGCGCTTCCTTGCGGTGAGCCGCGGGGTCGCCCGCGCGGTTGTCGGCACCCGGGCGGCCGTGTGGGCGCCGGTGCAGCGGCTCGGCCTGGTGATCGTGTGGGACGACGGTGACGACCTGCACGCGGAGCCGCGCGCGCCGTACTGCCACGTGCGCGAGGTTGCCGTCCTGCGCTCCCACCGGGTGGGCGCCGGGCTGCTCCTGGCCGGGCACGCGGTGACCGCGGAGGCGGCGCAGCTGGTCGAGTCGGGCTGGGCGGCCTACCTGGAGCCAGATGCCGGCGCGCGACGGCGAGCCGTTGCGTCGATCCGCGCCACGGGCACTGACGACGAGCTGGCGGACGATCCGGCGGCGCGCGCTGCCCGGCTGCCGACCATCGCCTGGCGGGCGGCGCGGGACGGCTTGCGGGATGGTCCGGTTCTCGTCCAGGTGCCGCGCCGCGGCTACCTACCCGGCCTGGCCTGCGAGCGGTGCCGCACCCCTGCGCGTTGCACGGCGTGCGGCGGGCCGCTGACCCTCGGGCCCGGCGACCGTGCGCCCGCCTGCCGCTGGTGCGGCGTCGTCGCGACCGCGTGGTCGTGCCGGGTCTGCGGCGGGGAGGCGTTGCGCGCCGTCGTCGTCGGGGTGCGGCGTACGGCGGAGGAGCTGGGCCGGGCCTTTCCGGGCGTGCCGGTCAAGACCTCGGGGGGCAGCACCGTGCTCGATCGCGTGGACGAGCGGCCCGCGCTGGTGATTGCCACCCCGGGCGCCGAGCCGCTTGCCCCTGGCGGGTACTCCGCAGCGGTCCTGCTCGACGGTTGGTTGCTCGTCTCGCGGCCGGACCTGCGGGCCGGCGAGGAGGCGGTCCGCCGCTGGATGGGCGCGGCCGCGCTGGTGCGGGGAGCTGCCGCGGGTGGCCGCGTCGTGGTCGTCGCGCCCGGCGAGCTGCGGCCGGTGCAGGCACTCGTGCGGTGGCAGCCGAGATGGCACGCGGAGCGCGAGCTCGAGGACCGGCGCTCGCTGCACCTGCCCCCGATCGCGCGGATGGCGGCGCTGACCGGCGTGCCGGCCGCGGTGAGCGAGCTGTTGTCGGCCCTCGACTTGCCTCCTGGCGCCGAGCGGTTCGGGCCGGTCCCGGCGCTACGCCCGACCGCCGGCTCGGACGGCGAGGCGGAGGAGCGGATGCTGGTCCGGGTGCCCCGCGGGAGCGGTGCGCAGCTGTCCGCCACCCTCAAGGCGGCGCAAGCCGGTCGAAGCGCCCGGAAGGCACCGGGGGTGGTTCGCGTCGAGATCGACCCGGTGGTCCTTGCCTGAGCGCGGGCGGTCCGCCGACCTAGCATGGAGGCCGGTGCGGATCGGGTCGCGGATCGGGTAGCAGGGAGTGCAGCTGTGGCGGTTCAGTCCATTCGTCTGTTCGGCGATCCGGTGCTGACCACGCCTGCTGAGCCGGTCACGACCTTCGACAAGGAGCTGCGCGGGCTGGTCAAGGACCTCGCGGACACGATGATCGACGCCCCCGGGGTCGGGCTGGCGGCACCGCAGATCGGGGTGGGTCTGCGGGTGTTCACCTACGACGTCGACGGCGAGCTCGGCCATCTCGTCAACCCCGTGATCGGCGTCGTCGGCGACGAGGACCAGGACGGCGACGAAGGCTGCCTGTCCTTTCCCGGGCTGTCGTTCCCGACCAAGCGCAAGCAGCGGGTCGTCGCGACCGGAATGAACATGCACGGTGACCCGGTGACCGTCGACGGCAGTGACCTGCTGGCGCGTTGCATCCAGCACGAGGTCGACCATCTCGACGGCATCCTGTTCATCGACCGCCTGGACCGCGAGCAGCGCAAGGCGGCGATGAGGGCGATCCGTGAGGCGGAGTGGTCGGGCCTGACCCCGCCCGCGATCAAGGCTTCTCCGCACGCCACCAGCGGCCTCGCGCTGTAGCGGCGGCACCCTGATGCGGCTGGTGCTGGCCGGTACCCCGGCCGCGGCGCTGCCGTCCTTCGACGCGTTGCTGGCCTCGCCGCGGCACGAGCTGGTGGCGGTGGTCACCAGGCCCGACGCGCGTGCAGGCCGCGGCCACGGCGTGTCCGAGAGCCCGCTCAAGCAGCGCGCCAGAGCCGCCGGGATCGAGGTGCTGAGTCCGGTCCGGCCGTCCGAGCCCGAGTTCCTCGCCCGGCTGCGCGAGATCGCGCCGGACTGCTGCCCGGTCGTCGCGTACGGCGCTCTCGTGCCGCCGGCCGCGCTCGACGTACCCGCCGCCGGGTGGGTCAACCTGCACTTCTCGCTGCTGCCGGCGTGGCGGGGCGCGGCGCCGGTCCAGCACGCGATCCTCGCGGGCGACGACATCACCGGCGCGACGACGTTCCGGCTCGAGGCCGGGCTCGACACCGGCCCGGTGTACGGCGTCATGACGACCGAGATCGGAGCGAGGGAGACCGCGGGAGAGCTCGTGACGCGGCTTGCGGCCGACGGCGCAGCGCTTCTGGTGGCCACCCTGGACGGCATCGAGGACGGCACTGTTGTTCCGCTGCCGCAGGCTGCGGAAGGCGTCAGCCTGGCGCCGAAGATCACGGCCGACGACGCGCGCGTCGGGTGGGGCGCTGCCGCGATTGCGGTGGACCGCCAGGTGCGGGCGTGCACGCCGGTGCCGGGAGCCTGGACGCAGCTGCGCGGACGCCGGTTGCGGCTCGGCCCGGTCGAGCCGCTCGGCGAGGACGCCGGGCTCGGCCCGGGCGAGCTCAGTGCCCGCCGCGACGAGGTGTTGGTGGGCACGGGCAGCGGACCGGTCCGGCTCCAGGAGGTTCGACCGGAGGGCCGGGGCCCGATGGCCGCGGCGGACTGGGCCCGCGGCTTGCGGCTGGCTGAGGGCGAGCGGTTCGGGTGAGCGCTGCGGCCCGGAGCAGCACCGATCCAGCACGCCGGGCTGCTGCGGACGTCGTCCTCGCGGTCGACCGCGACCAGGCGTTCGCCAACCTCCTGCTGCCGAGGATCTTGCGCGAGCGCTCGATCAGCGGCACCGAAGCGGCATTTGCCACCGAGCTCGCCTACGGCACCCTTCGCCGGCAGGGCAGCCTCGACGCCGTGCTCGCGGTGGCCGCGCGACGGCCGCCGGCCGACCTCGACCCGCCGGTCCGTGCCGTCGTACGGCTCGGCGCCTACCAGCTGTTGCACACCCGGGTTCCGCCGCACGCGGCCGTCTCGACGACGGTCGAGCTCGGCCGCGAGCTGGCCGGTCCGCGCACCAGCGGCCTGGTCAATGCCGTGTTGCGGCGGGTGGCCGAACGTGACTGGGCGGGCTGGGTCGAGCGGCTGGCGCCGGCGGATCCGGTCGGGCGGCTCGGGTTCGAGCGCGGCTACCCGGAGTGGATCGCGACCGCGCTGCTCGACGCGCTCGACGGGGATCTCGGCGAGCTGGACCGGGCCCTCACCGACGAGCGACCGGTGACGCACCTGGTCGCCCGGCCCGGGCGGATCGAGCGTGCCGAGCTGCTCGGGCTGGCCGGCCCGGCGGCGAGCGCGGGGCCGTGGTCGCCCTACGCGGTCCGGCTCGCCGGCGGTGACCCGGCCGGCATCGCAGCGGTGCGGGACGGACGGGCGGCGGTCCAGGACGAAGGCAGCCAGCTGGCCGCCCTGGCACTCGCGCGCGCTCCGCTCGAGGGCGGCGACGAGCGCTGGCTCGACGCGTGCGCGGGACCCGGCGGCAAGGCGAGCCTGCTCGCCGGCCTGCTGCCGGCGGACGGCCGCCTGCTGGCGGTCGACCGCTCAGCGCACCGGGCCCGCCTGACCGCGCAGGCGCTCGGCCCGGGGCGCGGCCGGGTCGTGGTCGCCGACGCCACGCGGCCGGGCTGGCCGGAAGGCGGTTTCGACCGGGTGCTGGTTGACGCGCCGTGCACGGGGCTCGGCGCGCTTCGCCGCCGCCCCGAGGTGCGCTGGCGCCGGCAGCCTGCGGACGTGGAACGTCTGCACCCGCTCCAGCGAGCGCTGCTCGAGCGAGCGATCGACGCCGTGCGACCGGGCGGACTGGTCGGCTACGTGACCTGCTCGCCGCACCGGCGCGAAACCACCGATGTCGTGGCGGCGGTCACCGCGGGCCGCGGCGATGTCGAGGCCGTCGACGTCCCCCCGCTGTTTCCCGAGCTGCCCGCCGGGGGAGTCGGCCGGACGCTGCAGCTATGGCCGCACCGGCATGGCACAGACGCCATGTTCGTCGCGCTGTTGCGGCGTAAACTGGACGAACTCCCGTGACCTACGCAGCTTCGAGCTGCACCTCCCGAGGCGGCCGAATGCAGATTGCGCCGAGCATCCTCTCGGCCGACTTCGCCCGGCTCGCCGATGAGGTCGCGGTCATCGGTTCCGACGCGGACTGGATCCACGTCGACGTGATGGACAACCACTTCGTGCCCAACCTCACGATCGGGCTTCCGGTCGTCGAGGCGTTGCTGAAGCACACGCCGCTCCCGCTCGACTGCCACCTGATGATCGACGACCCCGACCGCTGGGCCACGGCGTACGCCGAGGCGGGCGCGCGGAGTGTCACGTTCCATGCCGAGGCCGCACATGCCCCGGTGCGGCTGGCTCGGGCGCTGCGATCGGCCGGAGCCCGGGCCGGCCTCGGGCTGAAGCCGGCGACCCCGATCGAGGCGTACGCCGACCTGCTGCCGGAGATCGACACCGTGCTCATCATGTCGGTCGAGCCGGGCTTCGGTGGTCAGGCGTTTCTCGATCTGGTGGTCCCGAAGATTCGCCGCGCTCGCGAGCTGGTACGCGACGGCGCACATTCGGTCTGGATCCAGATGGACGGCGGCATCGACGACGACACCATCGAGCGTTGTGCCGAGGCGGGCGCAGACGTGTTCGTCGCCGGCTCGGCGGTGTACGGCACGGATGACCCGGCCGAAGCGGTCCGGCGGCTGCGGGCAAGGGCCGAGGCAGCCGGCCGCTCGGCATGGTGGTGCGGACCGTGAGCACGGTTCTCGTCGTCGACGACGATGCCGCGGTCGCCGACTTCATCGAGCGCAACCTGGTCGCCGAGGGCTTCGACGTCGTCGTCGCACGGGACGGGCTCGGCGCCCTGCGGCTGATCGGGACGGCGCTGCCGGACCTTGCGCTGGTCGACGTGATGATGCCGACCATCGACGGGATCGAGCTGGTTCGCCAGCTGCGGTCGAGCACTGCAACGGCGAACCTTCCGGTCATCATGCTGACCGGCACCAGCCTCTCGTCCGACAAGGTGCGCGGGTTGAGCGCGGGCGCGGACGACTATCTCGTCAAGCCGTTCGACACGCTCGAGCTGATCGCGAGGGTTCGCTCGACGCTGCGACGCAACGCAGACATGCGCGCGGTCTCGCCGCTGACCGGCCTGCCCGGCAACCACCAGATCAACGAGGAGATCGAGCGGCGTACCGCGAGTGACGAAGGGTTCGCGGTCTGCCATGTCGATCTCGACAACTTCAAGGCGTTCAACGACCGGTACGGCTGGATGCGGGGCGACGAGGTCATCGAGCTGCTCGCGACCTGCCTGAAGCTCTCCGCGGCCGAGACCGCGCCACCACCCGCCTTCATCGGTCACGTGGGCGGCGACGACTTCGTCGTGGTGTGCACCCCCGACCAAGTAGAACCGTTGTGCCTCGGAGCGCTCGAGCGCTTCGACGACGGGGTGCTCGACCTGCATGAAGCCGACGACGTCGAGCGTGGCTACCTTGCCGTCGTCGATCGGCAGGGGCACGAGCGGCACTACCCGATCACCTCGGTGTCGATCGGCGTCGCCACCACGGAACGGCGTCATTACACCGACCGGCGCGATGTCGTCGCGGTCGCGAACGAGATGAAGGCGGTGGCGAAGGGCCGCTCCGGCTCGATCGTCGCCATCGACCGGCGGGCCAATGGCGAGGAGCTGCAACCCACGTAGCCGTCCCGGATCCCGATGCCCGGTTCCCGGTGCACAATGGAGGCGAACGCCCCGCGCGCTCCGGGATCGGTGAAACCCCGAACCGGCGGTGAACGGCCCGCCTTGCGGCGGGTCCGCAGTCCGCGACCCGGCCGACGCCATCGGCCGGTGGACCTGGTGTGAGTCCAGGACCGACGGTGAGAGTCCGGATGAGAGGCAGCGCGCGAGCGGTGGTCGCGCGACCGGCGCCGGTGCCATCGCCAGCCCGGTCCTCGCATCCGTGCGATGCGGCGACACCCGTTCGTGCCCAACCTCCTGCTCCCGATCGACGCGGACCGTGTTCGCGCGACGCAGAGCGGAGGCGAGATGACCGGCCCGGCCGAGACCACGGCGATGCAGCGTGCGATCGCGCTCGCCGCGTCGGTCCTCGGTACGACGAACCCCAACCCGGCAGTCGGTGCCGTCGTCCTCGGCCCGTCCGGTGATGTGGTCGGCGTCGGTGCGACCGAGCCGGTGGGCGGCCGGCACGCGGAGGTGGTCGCTCTGGCCGACGCCGGAGCCCGCGCCCGCGGCGGCACGTTGGTCGTCACCCTCGAGCCGTGCCGGCACACCGGGCGGACCGGGCCGTGCACGGACGCCGTGCTCGCGGCCGGCATCGCGAGGGTGATCTTTGCGGCGCCGGACCCGAGCCCGGCCGCCGGCGGCGGGGGAGCGATCCTCCGCGAGCGCGGCATCGACGTGACCGCCGGCCTGCTTGCCGAACCGGCGCGTGCGCTGATGCAGCCGTGGCTCACCAGCGTCGAGCGCGGCCGGCCGCACATCACCTGGAAGTACGCCGCCACCCTCGACGGACGTACCGCCGCGGCCGACGGAACCAGCAGGTGGATCACCGGTGCCGCCGCCCGCACCGACGCGCACCGGGAGCGGTCACTGGTCGACGCCGTACTCGTCGGGGTGGGAACCGTGCTCGCGGACGATCCTTCGCTCACCGTGCGGGACCACCCGGCCACCCGGCAGCCGGTCCGCGTGGTAGCGGACTCGGCGGCGCGCACCCCGTCGACCGCGCGGATCCTTGACCGGTCGGCTCCGACAGTGATCGCGGTGACGGCCGCCGCACCCACCGAGCGGCTTGATGCACTGCGTGCCTGCGGCGCCGAGGTCATCGTTGTCCCGGCCACGGACAACGGCGTGGATCCGGTCGCCTTGGTCTCGTTGATGTTCGCGCGCGAGGTGCACAGCGTCCTGCTGGAGGGTGGAGCGCGGCTCGCGGCCTCGTTCGGTCGCTGCGGTCTGGTCGACCGGGTGGTCGGATACCACGCGCCCATGCTGCTCGGGGCTGGTGCGCCCGTCGTCGCGCCGCTCGACCGCGAGTCGATCGACGCTGCGCTGCGACTGCAGCTCGACGATGTGGTTCGCCTGGACGACGACGTCAAGATCGTGGCTCGGATCGGTGCAGGCGAGGAGGCCTGATGTTCACGGGAATCGTCGAATCCCTCGGCGCGGTCGTCATGCTCGAACGGCTGCCGGACGCCGCGCGGCTCACGATCGGAGCCTCGCTCGACGGCCTGCACGCGGGCGACTCGGTTGCGGTGAACGGGGTTTGCCTGACGGTGGTGGGTGAGCCCGGCGAACAGTTCACCGCCGATGTGATGAACGAGACGCTCCGGCGCTCGACCCTCGGTGAGCTCTCGCCGGGGGACGCGGTCAACCTCGAGCAGGCAGTGACGCCCACGACCCGGCTCGGGGGTCACATCGTGCAGGGCCACGTCGACGGCGTGGGCAGAGTCGTCGCGCGCTGCCCGTCCGAGCACTGGGACGACGTCGACATCGAGATTCCGGCCGGCCTGTCGAGGTACGTCGTCGAGAAGGGGTCGATCGCGTTCGACGGCGTCAGCCTCACCGTCGCCGGGATAGCGGACGACACGGTGCGGGTCAGCCTGATCCCGGAGACGCTGCGCCGCACGACCTTCGGCAAACGCGAGGTCGGCTCGGCGGTCAATGTCGAAGTCGACCTGTTCGCAAAACACATCGAGAGGTTGCTGGCCGCGAACCGCGCGGCGGACCAGGGGACGCAGACACCATGAGTGGATTCAGCGAGGTCGAACGAGCGATCGCCGACATTGCGGCCGGCAAGCCGGTCATCGTCGTTGACGATGCCGATCGCGAGAACGAAGGCGACCTGATCTTCGCCGCGGAGATGGCGACACCCGAGCTCGTGGCGTTCATGGTGCGCTACACGTCGGGCTACATCTGCGTCCCGCTGACCGAAGCCGACTGCGACCGGCTCGAGCTCCCGCCGATGTACCACACCAACCAGGACCGCAGAGGTACGGCGTACACGGTCTCGGTGGATGCTCGCGACGGAACGAGCACCGGCATCTCTGCACACGACCGCTCACTGACGATGCGACTGCTCGCCGATCCGACGGCGAGCGCAGCCGACTTCACGCGACCCGGGCATGTCGTGCCCCTGCGTGCGAAGAACGGCGGCGTCCTGCGTCGCCCCGGGCACACCGAGGCCGCAGTCGACCTGTGCCGGCTGGCCGGCCTGCGCCCGGCCGGCGTGCTCTGCGAGATCGTCAGTGAGAAGGACGTCGAGGACATGGCCCGCCTCGACGAGCTCGAGCTGTTCGCCGCCGTACACGAGCTGTCGTTGATCTCGATCGCGGACCTGATCGCGTACCGGAGACGCAGCGAGCGGCAGATCGAGCGCGTGGCCGAGGCGCGCATCCCGACCGCGCACGGGGAGTTCCGCGCGGTCGGCTACCGCAGCCTGGTCGACGGCCTCGACCACATCGCGCTGGTACGCGGAGAGATCGGCGACGGCCAGGACGTGCTCGTCCGGGTGCACTCCGAGTGCCTCACCGGGGACGTGTTCGGCAGCCGGCGCTGTGACTGCGGTCCGCAGCTTGATGCGGCGCTTGCTGCTGTCGCCGCCGAGGGACGAGGCGTGGTCCTCTACGTGCGTGGCCATGAGGGCCGGGGAATCGGACTGATGCACAAACTGCAGGCCTACCAGCTGCAGGACCAGGGCGAGGACACCGTTGACGCCAACACCTCGCTCGGCCTGCCGGCCGACGCCCGCGACTACGGCACCGGCGCGCAGATCCTCGCCGACCTAGGGGTCCGCTCGATGCGGCTGCTCACCAACAACCCGTCGAAACGGGCCGGCCTCGAGGGCTACGACCTCTCGATCGTCGGCCGGGTCCCGCTCCCGGTCCGGGTGACCCCGGACAACCTGCGCTACCTCACCACCAAGCGCGACCGCATGGGTCACGACCTGCCGAACCTGCCGGCCTCGGTGGATGACGAGGCGACCGAGGCCAGCGCGGACAGCCTGCCCGCGGCCGTCGTCGAGCGGGCGGCGCGGCTGGAGCCGGAGGCGGTCCGCAGCGCGTTGCGGCTGGCCGAGGCGCGCGCGCTCTCGCCGTTCGCCGTACCCGTCCTGGACGGGGACGCGGATCCCGATGACGCCCGCATCGGCGCCGAATAGGGTGCGGCGATGAGCAAGCACGGCGCGCCCGACGAGGCCGACCTCGACGCACACGGGCTGAGGGTCGCGGTCGTCGCGGCCCGCTGGCACCACGAGCTGAGCGACGCCCTGCTGGAAGGCGCCGAGCGCGCGCTCAAGGGCTGCCGGATCGAGGACGTCGCGGTCGTCCGGGTGGCCGGCGCCTTCGAGCTGCCGGTCGTTGCCAAGGCGCTCGCAGCCCAGCGTTACGACGCGGTCGTTGCGTTGGGCGTCGTGATCAAGGGCGGGACCCCACATTTCGAGTACGTCTGCCGGGCCGCGACCGACGGGTTGTCCCGAGTCGCGATCGAGACCGGCGTGCCGGTAGGGTTCGGGCTGCTCACCTGCGACACCGTCGAGCAGGCCCGCCAGCGTTGCGGCCTGCCCGACTCGGGTGAGGACAAGGGACGGGAGGCGGCCGTGGCCGCGGTCGAGACCGCGCTGCTCTTGCGCAAGGTGCGCCGCGGCGAGGCGCATCGGGAGGCGGACGCGCACTGACGCGCGACCGCCACCGACCGACTCCGCCCGATCGCTCAGGAAGGTCTCGCCGTGCTCTCCCTCGTGCTTCCGAAGGGATCCCTCGAAGCCCAGGTCATGGACCTGTTCGACGCGGCCGACCTGACCGTGGTCCGCGGCAGTGATCGCGACTACCACGCCCGCATCGACGACCCACGGATCTCCAAGGTGCGCTTCCTGCGGCCGCAGGAGATCCCGACCTACGTCGAGCAGGGCATCTTCGACCTGGGCATCTCCGGGCGCGACTGGGTCGCCGAGACCGGTGCCGACGTCGTCAGCCTGGGTGAGATCGGCGGCGGTCGCTCGGGCACGTCCGACGTACGCGTCGTGCTCGCGGTGCCTCGCGACTCGCCGTGGGAGTCGGTCCGCGACCTACCGGCCGGTGTTCGCATCTCGACCGAGCTCCCCGAGCTGACCAAGCGGTTCTGCACGGAGCACGGCGTCGACGCGCTGGTGTTCACGTCACACGGCGCGACCGAGGCCAAGATTCCCGACATCGTCGATGCGGTCGTCGACGTCTCCGAGACCGGCTCGTCGCTGCGCCGTGCGGGCCTGAAAGTGATCGAGACACTGCTGACCAGCCGCACCGAGCTGCTCGCCAACCGCGAGTCGTACGCCGACCCGGCGCGACGGGCGGCGATGGAGGACATCGTGCTGCTGGTCCGTGGCGCGCTGGTCGCTCACGGCCGGGTGCTGCTGAAGCTCAACGTCGCGGACGCCGATCTCGACGCGGTGGTCGAGGTGCTGCCGGCGATGGCGTCGCCCACCGTGATGCCGCTCGCCGCGCACGGCCTGTGTGCGGTGGAGGCGGTGGTGGCTAAGCAGGGCGTCAACAGGCTGATCCCTGCGTTGAAGGCGGCCGGTGCCCGCGACATCCTCGAGCTGCCGATCTCGAAGATCGTCGACTAGCGACCACCCCTCGCGATGCAGGCGCCCAAGACCGTCGTCGCCCTGGTGGCTGCGTTCGTCGCCGGTGTGATGGTCGGCGTGCAGTCGCGGATCAACGGCGACCTCGCGGTCCGCACGCATTCCGCGCTCGAAGCGGCGATGGCGTCGTTCCTCGTCGGCTTGGTGCTGACGGGAGCGATCCTCGCGGTGCGGCCCGCGGGCGCCCGGCGGCTGTTGCGCGCCCGCGTGCAGCCGTGGTGGTGGTTCGGTGGTCTCGGCGGTGCGCTGGCGGTGGCGGCGACCGCGCACGGGGTCCCGGAGATCGGGGTAGCGCTCGTCACGGTGTGCATCGTTGCGGGCAACTCGGCGGGTGCGGCGTTCAGCGACCAGCTCGGCCTCGGGCCGGGAGGCCGCCACCCACTCTCGCGGTGGCGGCTGGCCGGGATCGCGGTCGTAATCGCTGCCGTGACGATCGGAGCGGTCGGGGACCGGTCAGCGTCGCTCAAGCCGTTGCTGTTCCTCGTGATCTTTCTGGGCGGCGCGACCTCAGCCGTCCAGCAGGCGGCGAACGGCCAGCTCCGGCTTGCGGCGCACGACGTCGTCGTCGCGTCGTTCGTCTCCTTCCTGGGCGGCGCAATCGGATTGGTCGTGGTGACCGCGGCTGCCGGTGAGCTGTCGCTGCATGAGTGGCCGGCCGCGCCGTGGTTGTACCTCGGCGGTCCGCTCGGCGCGTGCTACGTCTTCGCCGGGGCCACGACGGTGCGCGTGCTCGGCGTGCTCCGCTTCGTCCTTGCCGCGCTGTCGGGGCAGCTGCTCTGCGCGGTGGTCATCGATGCCGTGTGGCCGTCGCCGGGGACCCACCTTCGGGCGACGACAGTGATCGGCGCGATCGTGACCGTCGTCGGTGTCTGGCTGAGCGGGTTGGGCCGAAGCGGCGATGTCGCACCCGAGGTCGTCCGATGAGCGACGACCTCGGTGCTCCCGACCCGGCGTTGGTGGCGGCGCTGGCCGGCGGTGACCCGGTGGCGATCCGGACCATCCTGCTCGACATCCGGGTCCTGGTGCCGGTCGTCGCCACCGGATCGGACGGTGCCGGGCACGCGGCCGAGCTGGCGGTGCCCACGCTGGTCGGAGCGGACGGCCGGCGCGCGCTGCCGGTCTTCTCCGGGGTGGCAGCCCTGGCCGCCTGGCGGCCCGGCGCGCGACCGGTCCCGATGACCGGGCGGCAGGCGGTCGAGGCCGCCGCGGACGAAGGGTGTGCCGCGATCGTCCTGGACGTCGCCGGCCCGATCCCGCACACCGTGGAGATCCGCGAGGGGCGGCTTCGCTGGTAGCCTGGCAGGGCGACCGGCGAGCGCTCATCCGCTCGTCGAGCAAGCGGAGCCCGACTCCCACCCGCGCGAGCCGATCCGGTGCCGGCACCGGAACGCCCGACGGGTCCTCAGTCGCCTCGGCACCGGCCCCGGCCGGTGGTCGAAGCGGCCGTTGTCGTCGAGGCCCCGCATGCGTGTCGTGCGGGGCCTTTACCGTGCCTGGGGCAGGTTTGGCGCCGCGCGGCACGCGGCAAAGGCAAACGAGACAGTGGAGGTCCCATCAGCGTCGAACCCCGTATCAACGACCGGATCCGCGTCCCCGAGGTGCGGTTGGTCGGTCCGAACGGAGAGCAGGTCGGAATCGTCGCGATCGGCGATGCGCTCCGGCTGGCCCAGGAGGCAGACCTCGACCTGGTCGAGGTCGCGGCGGAAGCCAGGCCCCCGGTGGCCAAGCTCATGGACTACGGCAAGTGGAAGTACGAGAACGCCCAGAAGGCGCGGGAGGCGCGGCGCAACCAGTCGCACACCGTCATCAAGGAGATGAAGCTTCGGCCGAAGATCGACCCGCACGACTACGAGACCAAGAAGGGTCACGTGGTGCGGTTCCTCAAAGCCGGTGACAAGGTCAAGATCACGATCATGTTCCGCGGGCGCGAGCAGTCCCGTCCCGAGCTCGGGTTCAGGTTGCTGCAGCGGCTCGCGGCCGATGTCGAGGAGCTCGGCTATGTCGAGTCGGCGCCGAAACAGGACGGCCGCAACATGATCATGGTCATGGCCCCGCACCGAGGTCAGCAGCCGCAACCGGCGCGCGCCCGGCGGGCCGCGCAGGAGCGGGCCGCCAAGGATGCCGAGGTGGCCGCGGCCGCAGACCAGCCACCTGCGCAGGCCAGCGCCTGACGACGTACGACCGCACCGCCCGCACGACCCGACAGACCGCACAGCACCGCACGCGACCACGAGGAGAACGGCAGCGATGCCCAAGATGAAGACCCATAGCGGCGCGAAGAAGAGCTACCGGGTGACCGGAAGCGGCAAGCTCATGCACGACCGCGCGGGCCGCAAGCACAAGTTCGAGCGCAAGCCGTCGACGCTCACCCGTCGGCTGGCCAACGAGGCCGTGATCGCTCCGGCCGATGTCAAGAAGGCCAAGCGGCTGCTCGGTCGCTAACCGTTCCTCGTCCTCCGGCTCGGCCGGGGCAACCAGCAAGGAGAGATTCCCGTGGCACGCGTGAAGCGGGCGGTCAACGCCCACAAGAAGCGCCGAGTCGTCCTCGAGCGGGCGAGTGGCTATCGAGGCCAGCGTTCGCGGCTGTACCGCAAGGCCAAGGAGCAGATGCTCCACTCGATGAACTACGCCTACCGCGACCGGCGTGATCGCAAGGGCGAGTTCCGCTCGCTGTGGATCCAGCGGATCAACGCGGCGGCCCGCGCGCACGGCATGACCTACAACCGCTTCATCCAGGGCCTCAAGGCGGCCGAGATCGACGTCGACCGCAAGCAGCTCGCCGAGCTCGCCGTCTCCGACGAGGCGGCGTTCGTCGGATTGGTAGAGGCGGCCCGCGCCGCGCTTGCCGCGGCCGGCTCCGAATCGGCGGCCTGACAACGGCAAAGTCGCCCGGCTCGGGCCGGGCGATGCGCGAGCCGGCGGCGATCGACTCGCTGCACAACGCGCGGGTCCGCGCGGCACGGGCGTTGCGCACGCGCAAGGGCCGGCTGGCAGCGCAGGCCTGCCTCGTCGAAGGGCCGCACGCAGTGGCCGCGGCGATCGACGCCGGCCACGCGGTCCAAGAGCTGTTCGTTACCGCCGACCGCGCGGCCGCGGTTGCCGACCTCGGGTCTCATGCGTCGGGCCGGCCGGTTGCGGTGCGGCTGGTCACCGAGCGGGTGCTCGACGCGCTCGCGGAGACCGTGACGCCGCAGGGGGTCGTGGCGGTCGTCGCGATCCCGGTCGTCTCGGTCGGGGAGGTTTACGCGACCCGCCCGCGGCTGACGGTGGTTCTCGACCAGGTGGCCGATCCGGGGAACGCCGGAACGGTGGTGCGGACCGCCGATGCAGCCGGCGCCGGCGGCGTGGTCCTCACCGCGGGATCGACCGACGTCTGGTCCGGCAAGGCGGTGCGCGCCAGCGCAGGCAGCGTGTTCCACCTCCCGATCGTCACGGGCGTTCCCGCCGCCGCCGCGATTGCCTGCGCCGCCGGCGCCGGAGTCACCGTCCTCGCGACCGCGGCTGACGGCGACGCCGATCTCGACGACCTGATCGACGACGGCAGCCTGGCCGGGCCCTGCGCGTGGGTCTTCGGCGGGGAAGCGCGCGGCGTACCCGACGAGGTACGCCGGCTCGCCGACCGGGTGGTTCGGATTCCCCTTCACGGTCGGGCCGAGAGCCTGAACCTCGCCACCGCAGCGGCAGTCTGCCTCTACGCGTCGGCGCACGCCGGCCGGCGGGCGCTCCCGTAGGCTCGCCGCTCGAGGAGGCTGCGGTGCCGGATCAGCTCGACGGTGGTTACGACGGGCTTCCGGACGGCGTCGTCGTCTGCGATCCCTCGGGCACGGTACGACGCGTCAACCCTTCGGCCGAGCGCATTCTCGGCCGGCCGGCTGCCGAGCTCGTCGGTCACCCGCTGACGGACGTCATCCCGCTCTGCGACCCCATGGGACACGACTGGTGGGCCTGCACCCGGCCGTTCGACGGGCTCTCGACGCGGGTTCGCCAGCCGGAGCGGCTCCTGACGTTCACCCGGCCAGGGCACCCGGATCGGGATCTGCTCGTCACGGCCGCCTACCTGCGCGACGAGGGGCACCGGCTCATGTCGTTCGTGATCTGTTTGCGTGACACGTCGGCCCGAGATCGCCGCGAGCGGTCGGCCGCGGAGCTCGTGACCGTGGTGGCACACGAGCTGAGGTCACCGCTCACCAGCGTGAAAGGCTTCACCGCGACGCTGCTCGCGAAGTGGGATCGGTTCACCGACGAGCAGAAGCTGCACATGCTGAACACCGTGAGCTCCGACGCCGACCGGTTGAGCCGGCTGATCACCGAACTGCTCGACGTGTCGCGGATCGAAACCGGCTACCTCGAGCTGCGCAAGCAGGTCGTCGACCTTCCGGAGATCGTGCGCGGGGATGTCGCCGGACGGGTCGCCGCTGGCGAGCCGGAGAGCCGGTTCGTCGTACGGGACCGCAGCGCGCTGCCGGAGATCTGGGCCGATCGCGACAAGGTGTCGCAGGTGATCGGCAACGTCGTCGAAAACGCGTTGCGCCACGGTGCGGGCACGGTCACCATCACGATCGAACCGGCTGACGACGGAGTGGCGGTGGAGGTCGTGGACGAAGGCGAAGGCATCGCCGTCGAGGCGATGCCCCGGATCTTCACCAAGTTCTGGCACGACCCGCGCCGCGGCGGCACCGGTCTCGGCCTGTTCATCGCGAAGGGCATCGTCGACGCCCACGGCGGCGACATCTCGGCCAGCGCGGCCGCCTCGGGCGGCGCGGCGGTGCGATTTAGGCTGCCCGCGGGCCAGCCGGAGTTCCTTAACTAGCCTCGCGGGCAAGCCACCCGGACACGCCACCGCAGACGGCACCGGACCCGGCGCGGTCTGCGCGCACCCCCCTAGACTTCGCGAGCGAGGATTTCGCATGGCCGGACCCAGTGACAGCTATGACCCCAAGGAGGTGGCGGCGCTGTCGGACGACGAGCTCGCCGGCGCCGTCGCGTCCGGGCGCACGGCGTTCGCGGCGGCCGCGGACCTCGGTGCGCTGGCCGCGGCGCACACGCTGCACCTCGGCAACCGCTCGCCGGTGGCACTGGCCCGTCGCGAGCTGGGCGCACTGCCACCCCAGGCCCGGGCCGACGCGGGGCGGCGGGTCAACGAAGCCCTGACCGCCCTGACCGCGGCGTACGACGAGCGGCGAGCCGCGCTCGAGCGGGAGCGCGACGAGCGTGTTCTCGTCGCCGAGAGGGTGGATGTCACTCTGCCGCTGGACCCGACCCCCCCGGGCGGTCGGCATCCGCTGACTCTCGTCCAGGAGCGGGTCGCCGACATCTTCGTCGGGATGGGATGGGAGGTCGCCGAAGGCCCCGAGGTCGAGGCGGAGTGGCTCAACTTCGACGCGCTCAACATCCCGCCCGCCCATCCGGCCCGGGAGACCCAGGACACGCTCTGGGTGGAGCCGCGCAGCAGTGGCGTGGTCCTGCGCACCCACACCTCGCCGGTCCAGATCCGCGCCTTGCTGGAGCGCGGCGTGCCCTGCTACGTGATCGCGCCCGGCCGGGTGTTCCGCCAGGAGACGCTCGACGCCACCCACAGCCCGGTCTTTCACCAGGTCGAGGGGCTGGCGGTCGACGAAGGGCTCACGATGGGCCACCTGCGCGGCACGCTCGACCTGTTCGCGGAGTCGATGTTCGGCTCGGGCGTCCGTACGCGGATCCGCCCCGACCATTACCCGTTCACCGAACCGTCCGCCGACGTCGACCTCCTCTGCTGGGTGTGCCACGGCACGTCGACCGATCCTGGTGCTCCGTTCTGTCGCACCTGCCGGTCGGAGGGCTGGATCGAGTGGGGTGGCAGCGGCATGGTGCACCCCGTCGTCCTCGCATCGGCCGGGATCGACCCGGATCGTTACACCGGCTTCGCCTTCGGCATCGGTCTCGAACGCACGCTGATGTCGCGGCACGACCTGGCTGACATCCGTGACCTGGTCGAAGGTGACGTGCGCGTGACGACCGCGCTGGGCCTGGAGGCCTGAGGTCATGCGGGTTCCCGTCTCCTGGTTGCTCGACCACGTCGAGCTCGATCCGGTCGATCCACGCGACATCGCCAACCGGCTGACCGCGGCCGGCCTGCAGGTCGAGCGGGTCGAGGCGGTCGGGTCCGACATCGCCAACGTCGTCGTCGGCCGGGTGCTGGCGATCGAGGAGCTGACCGGGCACAAGAAGCCGATCCGCTGGGTCGGCCTCACCGACGGCGCTGACGAACGCCATGTCATCTGCGGCGCGACGAACTTCGCCGTGGGCGACCTCGTTGCGTATGCCCGCCCGCCCGCGGTGCTGCCGGGCGGGTTCGAGATCGCCGCTCGCAAGGCCTACGGCCACGTGTCGGACGGCATGATCTGCTCGGGGCGGGAGCTCGGCATCTCCGACGACCACGACGGCATCCTCGTGCTCGATGCCGGGCTCGAGCTCGGCTCCGATGTCGTCGCGGCGCTCGGCCTTCGTGACGATGTCCTCGACATCGCCGTCAACCCGGACCGCGGCTATGCCCTGTCCGTTCGGGGTGTGGCCCGCGAGGTCGCGACGGCGTACGCCGTGGACTTCCGGGACCCGGCGGAGCTTCCGCTCACGGCGACCCCCGGCAGTGGGTACCCGGTGCGGATCGATGCAGCGGACGGGTGTCGCCGGTACGTCGCTCGCGGCCTCACCGCGTTGCGTCGCGATGCCGCCAGCCCGGCCTGGCTCGCACGGCGGCTGGTGCTCGCGGGAATGCGGCCGATCTCGTTGATGGTCGACGTGACCAACTACGTGATGCTCGATCTCGGCCAGCCGTTGCACGCGTTCGACCGCGATCGCCTGCAGGGCCCGATCGTGGTCCGGTGGGCGGCGCCGGGGGAGACGTTGCGGACCCTCGATGACATCGACCGAGTGCTCGACCCGGAAGACCTCGTCATCGCCGACGACAGCGGGCCGATCGCGCTCGCCGGTGTGATGGGCGGTGCCTCCACCGAAATCCGGGACGACACGACCGACGTCGTACTGGAAGCCGCGAGCTTCGACCCGGTGCGCGTCGCCTACACCTCGCGTCGGCATCGGTTGGGCTCCGAAGCGTCTCGCCGCTTCGAACGCGGGGTGGACGACGGGTTGTGCGCGGCGGCGGCTCAGGCGGCGCTGGACCTGGTCGGGAAGCTCGGCGGCGGGTCCGGCGTGCCGGAGTCAACCGACCTCGACCTGCGCGAGCCGCGGGCACCCATCGTGATCCGCGCCGACCTGCCGGGCACGGTCGCCGGCGTGCCGTACCCCGCCGAGGCCGTGGTCGGCCGGCTGCGCGACGTCGGTTGCGTGGTCGACGTCGACGGGCCCGCCCTCACCGTCACGCCGCCGTCCTGGCGCCCCGACCTTCGGATTCCTTCCGACCTGGTCGAGGAGGTGGTCCGGCTCGAGGGTTACGCGGCGCTGCCGTCGCTCGTGCCGACCGCGCCCGCCGGGCGCGGCCTGACCCGGGCGCAGCGACTGCGCCGCCGGATCGGCCGGTCGCTGGCCGATGCGGGCTTCGTCGAGGTCCTCACGACGCCGTTCGTGGACGCCGGCATCAGCGAGCGCATGCTTCTGGACCCGGACGACCCTCGCCGTCCGTCGGTCCGGATCGCCAACCCGGTGTCCGACGAGGAGCCGTTCCTTCGCACCTCGCTGTTGCCGGGCCTGTTCGCGGCGGTGTCCCGCAACGTCGGACGCGGCCTGACCGATATCGCGCTGTTCGAGACCGGTCCGGTCTTCCGCCGCGGCGCGGACCTCGGTACGCCGCCGGCGCTTCCCGCGGGCCGGCGTCCCTCCGACGACGAGCTCACCGCGATCGACGCTGCGCTGCCCGAGCAGCCCGGGCGGGTGGCGGCGGTGCTGACCGGCGCCCGCGAGCGGACCGGTTGGTGGGGACCGGGGCGAGCCGCGAGCTGGGCCGACGCGATCGCGGCGCCGGTCCTGCTGGGGGATGCGCTGGGCATCGAGGTGCGGGTGAGCGCCGACCGGCATGCGCCGTTCCATCCCGGTCGGTGCGCCGCCCTACACGTCGGCGAGGTGCTGCTCGGGCATGCCGGCGAGTTGCATCCGCGGGTGGTCGAGGCCAACGACCTTCCGCCGCGGACCTGTGCCATGGAGATCTCGCTCGACGTCCTGGTGGACGCGGCGCCCGAGCTGGCCGCGGCCCCCGCGGTGTCGGCCTACCCGCCGGCGACGATCGACATCGCGGTCGTCGTGCCGGACGAGACTCCCAGTGCGGACGTCGCGGGCGCGCTGCGCGATGGCGCCGGCGAGCTGCTCGAAGCCCTGCGGCTCTTCGACGTCTATGAGGGCGACCAGGTCGGCGCCGGGCGCAAGTCGCTGGCTTTCACGCTGCGCCTGCGCGCGCCGGATCGCACCCTCACTGCCGCCGAGGTGAGTGCGGTCCGCGACGCCGCGGTCGCTGAAGCCGCCCGCCGCTACGGAGCCGAGCTCCGCTGAGACTACCTGTATAGTTACTCGCTTAGACGAATGTTCATGCGGTAGCATGGGCAGATGGGCGTCCGGACCGCGGTTGTTGGTGCGAGCGGGTATGCCGGCGGCGAGCTGCTCCGGCTGCTCGACCTGCATCCGACCCTCGAGCTCACGACTCTGGTCGCGGCCGGCAACGCGGGCCGGCCGGTCGGAGCGGTTCATCCGCAGCTCGCGACGCTGGCCGACCTGCCCCTCGCCGACATCGACGACGCCGATCTCGGCGGCACCGAGGTGGTTTTCCTCGCCCTGCCGCACGGCGCATCCGCGGCGCTGGTCGACCGGCTGGACCCGGACGCCGTCGTCATCGACCTCGGTGCGGACTTCCGTCTGTCCGACGCTGCGGACTGGCAGCGGTGGTATCCGGGCGACCATGCCGGCACCTGGCCGTACGGGCTTGCCGAGCTGCCCGGCGCCCGCGAGCAGCTGAGCGGCGCGCGGCGGATCGCCAACCCTGGGTGCTACGCGACCGCGATCGCGCTGGCGTACGCGCCCTTGCTCGCAGCCGGACTGGTCGCGCCGAGCGACCTGGTCGTCGTGGCGGCCAGCGGCACGACCGGTGCGGGACGCGGACCGGCGGTCAACCTGCTGGCCAGTGAGGTGCTCGGCGGCGTCACGGCGTACAAGGTCGCGGGTGCCCACCAGCATCTGGGTGAGGTGCGGCAGACCCTGCAGGCGCTGGACGGTGGCGAGGTGTCGCTCTCGTTCACCCCATTGCTCGTACCGATGTCGCGCGGGATTCTCGCGACCTGCACCGCGAGTCTCAGCCCGGATGCCGGCGCCGAGCAGATCAGGTCCGCGTTCGCCGGGTACGCCGACGAGCCGTTCGTGCACCTGCTTCCCGAGGGCCAATGGCCACGTACCGCCGCAACGACCGGGTCCAACAGCGCCCACTTGCAGGTCGGAGTCGACGAGGACGCGAATCGCGCGGTGGTGATCGTCGCGCTCGACAACCTGGGCAAGGGTGCGGCCGGCCAGGCGATCCAGAACGCGAACCTCGCGCTCGGCTTCGACGAGACCACCGGCCTGCCGGTCAACGGGATCGGTCAGTGAGCGTCACGACGCCGGCCGGCTTCCGCGCGGCCGGGGTGGCCTGCGGACTCAAGGCGGACGCGCTCGACCTCGCCCTGGTCGTCAACGACGGGCCACTCGATGCGGCCGCGGGCGTCTTCACCGCCAACCGCGTGAAAGCGGCGCCGGTGCTGTGGTCCGAGCAGGTGCTTGCCGACGGGCGGTTGCGGGCCGTCGTACTGAACGCCAAGTACGCCAACGCGTGCACCGGCCCGGAGGGTTTCGCGATCGCGCACTCGACCGCGGAGTCGGTGGCGGGCGCGCTCGGGGTGGGCGCCGGTGAGGTCGCGGTCTGCTCTACCGGCAAGATCGGCGAGCCGCCACCACTCGCCAACCTGATCGAAGGAGTCGGTGCAGCGGCTGCAGCGCTGTCGCGCGCCGGTGGCGACGACGCGGCGGTCGCGATCCTCACCACCGACACGGTCACGAAGCACGTGGTCATCGACGGCGGCGGCTGGCAGGTCGGCGGCATGGCCAAAGGTGCGGCGATGCTCGCGCCTGCGCTCGCGACGATGCTCTGCGTGCTGACGACGGATGCGGTTGTCGACCCGTCAACACTCGACGCGGCGTTGCGCGAAGCGACCCGGCTCACCTTCGACCGGGTCGACTCCGACGGCTGCATGTCGACCAACGACACCGTTCTGCTGCTGGCCAGTGGTGCGTCGGGAGTCACGCCTGATGAGCATGACCTGACGGTGGCCGTGACGGCTGCCTGTGCCGAGCTCGCGGCCCAGATGCTTGCGGACGCGGAAGGGTCGACGAAGGACATCGTGATCGAGGTGCGAGGCGCCGCGACCGAGGACGACGCCATCACCGTGGCCCGGGCGATCTCGCGGAGCAACCTGCTCAAGTGCGCGCTGCACGGCGAGGACCCGAACTGGGGCCGGATCCTCGCAGCGGTCGGTACGACGGACGCGCGCTTCGATGCACTGGCCCTCGACACGGCCATCAACGGTGTGTGGGTGTGCCGCGACAGCGCACCGGGCGAGGACGTCGCGAAGGTGGACCTGAGCGCTCGGCGGATCGACCTGACCGTGGACCTGCGCTCCGGCGAAGCGAGCGCGACGGTGTGGAGCAACGACCTCACAGCGGCCTACGTGCACGAGAACTCGGCGTACTCGACATGAGCCGGCTGACCGAGAGCACCGCGAGAGCGACCGCGCTCGTGGAGGCGTTGCCGTGGCTCGAGCGATTCCATGGCCGCACGGTTGTCGTGAAGTACGGCGGTCATGCGATGACCGACGAGGCGCTGCGGATCGCGTTCGCCGAGGACGTGGTGTTCCTGCGCTACGCCGGCATCCGTGTGGTCGTCGTGCACGGCGGCGGCCCGCAGATCGATGCACACCTGGACCGGCTCGGCATCGAGTCGACCTTCGCCGGCGGCTTGCGGGTGACGACCCCGGAGACGATGACGGTCGTCCGGATGGTGCTGGTCGGACAGGTGCAGCGCGAGATCGTCGGCTTGATCAACGCGCATGGTGCGTTCGCGGTCGGGCTGTCGGGCGAGGATGCCCGGCTGATGACCGCCGAACGCCGTCCCGGAACGGTCGACGGCGAGGAGATCGACATCGGTCTGGTCGGTGACGTGGTGCACGTCGATGCCGGTCTGGTCGAAGGGTTGCTGGCGGATGGCCGGATCCCCGTGGTGGCGAGCGTGTGCCGGGGCGCGGACGGCGAGGTCTACAACGTCAATGCGGACACTGCGGCGGCTGCCGTCGCGGTCGGGCTGGCCGCCGAGAAGCTGGTTGTCCTCACCGATGTCGAAGGGTTGTACGTCGACTGGCCGGCGAGCAACGAGGTGGTGAGCCGGCTCACCGCGAGCGAGCTCGAGGCGAAGCTGCCGACGCTCGCCGACGGGATGGCGCCGAAGATGGAAGCCTGCCTGCGAGCGGTGCACGGTGGGGTGCCGAGCGCGCACGTCGTCGACGGACGCGTGGCCCATGCGTTGCTGCTCGAGGTGCTGACCGACTCCGGGGTCGGGACGATGGTGAGTGCGGGATGAGCGAGACCGCTGAGCTGCAGCGGCGGTGGGACGCCGTCATGATGCGCAACTACGGCACCCCGCCGGTCGCGATCGCCGGCGGCCGCGGGTGCACCGTCGTCGACGTCGAAGGCCGGACGTACCTCGACCTGATCGCAGGCATCGCCGTGTCCTCGCTCGGCCATGCGCATCCGGCCGTCGTCACCGCGGTCAGCGAACAGGTCGGTCGGCTGGCCCATTCATCGAACCTTGCTATCAACACGCCCGCGCTGACCCTCGCCGAGCGCCTGGCCGGCCTGGTCGATCCCGGCGGCCGCGGCGCCAGGGTGTTCCTGTGCAACGACGGTGCGACCGCCAACGAAGCCGCCCTGAAGACGGTCATGCGGGCGCGGCCGGGCCGGCGCACGTTCATCGCGGCTGACGGCGCGTTCCACGGCCGCACCCTCGGCATCCTGGCGCTCACCAGCAAGGCGGCCTACCGCAAGCCGTTCGGCCCGCTCGGGATCCCCACCACGTTCGTCCCGTACGGCGATGCGGATGCGCTCACCGCCGCGGTCGACGAGCAAACCGCCGCGGTCTTCCTCGAGCCGATCCTCGGTGAGGCCGGGGTCGTGCCGCCGCCGCCCGGCTACCTCGCCGCGGCCCGCGAGGCGTGCGACCGGACCGGCGCTCTGCTCGTCATCGACGAGGTCCAGGGCGGGTTCGGCCGGACCGGGCGCTGGTTCGCCCATCAACACGACGGCGTGACCCCCGACCTCGTGACCATGGCGAAGGGTCTCGGCGGCGGGCTCCCGATCGGCGCCTGCGTCGCCGTCGGCGCAGCCGCCGACGCGCTGCAGAAGGGTGATCACGGCTCGACCTTCGGCGGCAACCCGGTGTGTGCAGCGGCTGCCCTCGCGGTCATCGAGACGATCGAGGCTGAAGGTCTGCTCGAGCACGTGGAATACCTCGGAGCGCAGTGGTCCGCCGAGCTCGCCGCCGCGGGTGCGCCGGTCGTCGAGCAGGTGCGGGGACGCGGCCTGTGGCTCGCGCTCGTGGTCGAGCCGGGCCTCGCACCGGCGATCGAGGCGGTCGCGCGGGACCGCGGCTTTCTCGTCAACGCGACCGGCCCGGACGCGGTCCGGCTCGCGCCGCCGCTGGTGCTGTCGGCGGAGGAAGCGGCCTCGTTCACCGCGGCGTTGCCGGGCATCCTCGAGGCGGCGACCGCGGCTAGGTTGAGCGCGTGACGAGCGTCAACCCGAGGAGCCCCATGCCACGCCACTTCCTTGCCGATGACGAGCTGACCGCAGCCGAGCAGACCACGATCCTCGACCTGGCCGACCGGATGAAGGCGGACCGCCACGGCTTCCGGACGCTGGCCGGTCCGCGGTCGGTCGCGGTCGTGTTCGAGAAGCCGTCGACGCGCACCCGGCTGTCGTTCGAGGTGGGCATCGCCGAGCTCGGCGGCCATCCCGTCATCCTCGACGCCCGGTCCACCCAGCTCGGTCGCGGCGAGACCATCGAGGACACCGCGCGGGTGCTGTCCCGCTACGTCGACGCCATCGTCATCCGCACGTTCGGCCAGGACCGGATCGAGGCGCTCGCGGCCGCATCCGACGTACCCGTGGTCAACGCGCTCACCGACTACGCGCATCCGTGCCAGGCGCTCGCCGACCTGCAGACGATTCGCGAGCAGAAGGGGAAGCTGGCCGGCCTGACCCTTGCGTATCTCGGTGACGGCAACAACATGGCGCACTCCCTGCTGCTGGCCGGTTCGCTGGCCGGTCTGCACGTACGGGTCGCGTCGCCCGCGGAGTACGAGCCGCTCGCTCAGGTCGTGAAGCGGGCCGAAGAGCTTGCCGATGCGCACGGCGGCAGCGTTGCGGTCACCAACGACCCGCTCGAAGCGGCCGAGGACGCTGACGTCCTCTACACCGACGTCTGGGCGTCGATGGGGCAGGAGGCCGAGGCGGCAGAGCGGATCGAGCCCCTGCGGCCGTACGCCATCGACGACCGCATCGTTGCGGCCGCGTCATCCGATGTCGTCGTGATGCATTGCCTGCCGGCACACCGTGGCGAGGAGATCGCGGCAGACGTCATCGACGGCCCGCACAGCATCGTCTTCGACCAGGCGGAGAACCGGCTGCACGCGCAGAAGGCGCTGCTCGCGTTCCTGCTCACGCCCTCGGGCTCGGGGTGAGGTGATGACGTCGCGCCCGGCCACGACCGCGCTGCACAGCAAGGCCGCGAGACAGGCCCGGATCGCCGAGCTGATCACGACCGGAGCCGTTCACTCGCAGAGCCAGCTGGCGGAGCTGCTGGCTGCGGACCAGGTCGAGGTCACCCAGGCGACGCTGTCGCGCGACCTGGAGGAGATGGGCGCGGTCAAGGTACGCCGGCCGGGGATCGGCACGGTCTACGCCGTCGGCGACGAGGCGCCCGGGCCGGTGCTTCGCGCGTTTGCGGACGCGAGCGAAGGTCGGGTGTCGAGACTCGCGACGGAGTTGGTCGTGTCGGTCGAGTCCAGCGCGAACCTCGTGGTGGTGCGGACCCCGCCGGGCGGCGCGCACCTGCTCGCGTCGGCGATCGATCGCGCCGGCCTCGACGACGTGATCGGGACCGTCGCCGGCGACGACACGGTCCTGCTGGTGACCAGGGACCCGAAGGGCGGCCGGAGCGTGGCGGCCCGGTTGCGTGACATGGCCGGCGCCTGAGCGGCGCCAACGAAAGGACAGGAGCAGTACAGAGATGACCGAACGCGTGGTGCTCGCGTATTCCGGCGGGCTCGACACCTCAGTGGCGATCGGCTGGATTGCCGCCGAGACCGGAGCCGAGGTGATCGCGGTCGCAGCGGACGTCGGGCAGGGCGGTGAGGACCTCGAGGTGATCAGGCAGCGCGCCCTTGCCTGCGGTGCGGTCGAGGCCGAGGTCATCGACGCGCGAGAAGAGTTCGCCGACGACTTCTGCCTGCCGGCCCTGCGCGCGAACGCGCTGTACATGAACCGCTACCCGCTGGTGTCGGCGCTGTCGCGGCCGGTCATCGTCAAGCATCTGGTCGCGGCCGCGCACAAGCACGGCGCGTCGGTGGTGGCCCACGGTTGCACCGGCAAGGGCAACGACCAGGTGCGGTTCGAGGTCGGCGTTGGTGCGCTCGCGCCCGAGCTGCGGGTGATCGCGCCGGTGCGGGACTCGGGAATGACGCGCGACAAGGCGATCGCGTTCGCGGAGGAACGCGGTCTTCCGATCGACGTGACGAAGAAGTCGCCGTACTCGATCGACCAGAACGTCTGGGGCCGCGCGGTTGAGACCGGCTTCCTAGAAGACGTGTGGAACGCTCCGATCGAGGACGTGTACTCCTACACGCAGGATCCGACGGTGCAGCGGGCGCCCGATGAGGTGCTGATCAGCTTCGTCGACGGTGTCCCGACCGCGATCGACGGCCGACCGGTCACGATGCTGGCGGCGATCGAGGAGCTCAACCAGCGCGCGGGTGCGCAGGGGATCGGGCGGCTGGACATGATCGAGGACCGTTTGGTCGGCATCAAGAGCCGCGAGGTCTACGAGGCGCCCGGTGCGCTCACGCTGATCGAGGCACATCGCCATCTCGAGGACCTGACCATGGAGAAGGACACGGCCCGGTTCAAGCGGCCGGTGGAGCAGCGCTGGTCCGAGCTCGCGTACGACGGCCTGTGGTTCTCACCGCTCAAGCGTGCACTCGACGCGTTCGTCGCGGAAGCCTCGCGCCACGTCTCGGGCGACATTCGGATGACCTTGCACGGCGGCCGTGCGGTCGTGACCGGCCGGCGCAGCGAGGCGGCTCTCTACGAGTACAGCCTGGCGACCTACGACGCCGAGGACACCTTCGACCAGCGCTTGGCGAAGGGCTTCGTCGAGCTGTGGGGGATGCCGGCGAGGTTGGCCGCCGCGCGGGACAAGCGCGTGGCGGGCGAATGACCGACGGGACCCCGCCCGTCCGGCTGTGGGGCGGACGCTTCGCCGGCGGGCCGGCGGACGCCGTCGCGCGGCTGTCGATGAGCGTGCAGTTCGACTGGCGGCTCGCGCCCTACGACCTGCTCGCATCGCGTGCGCACGCCCGGGTGTTGCACGAGGCCGGCCTGCTCGACGACGAGGAGCTGGCCCGGCTGCTGGCCGCGCTCGACGACCTCGACGCTGACGCGCGGGCCGGCCGGTTCCGTCCCTCCGCCGAGGACGAGGACGTGCACACGGCGCTCGAGCGCGGCCTGCTCGAGCGGGTCGGCGCGCTCGGCGGAAAGCTGCGAGCCGGCCGCAGTCGCAACGACCAGGTGGCGACCGACCTTCGCCTGTATCTGCGTGATCACGTGCGACAAGTGGTGGCCCGGCTCGCCGAGCTCGAGTCGGCGCTGCTGGCGCAGGCCGAGCGCATGATGAACGCACCCGCCCCGGGGTTCACGCACATGCAGCACGCGCAGCCGGTGCTGTTCGCCCACCAACTGCTGGCGCACGTGCATCCGCTCGCGCGCGACATTTCGCGGCTGACCGACTGGGATACCCGCGCTGCGGTGAGCTCGCTCGGCGCCGGCGCCCTGGCCGGCTCCTCGCTGCCGCTCGATCCCGGATCGGTTGCGAAGGAGCTGGGCTTCGACAGTGCGTTCGCGAACTCGATCGACGCGGTCAGCGACCGCGACTTCGCGGCCGAGTTCCTCTTCTGCGCGGCATTGATCGGCGTACATCTCTCGCGGCTCGGCGAGGAGGTCGTCCTCTGGGCCACGTCCGAGTTCCACTGGGTCGAGCTCGACGATGCATTCAGCACGGGATCGTCGATCATGCCGCAGAAGAAAAACCCCGATGTGGCCGAGCTCGCACGGGGCAAGGCCGGCCGCTTGATCGGCGACCTCACCGCGGTGCTCGTCGTCCTCAAAGGCCTCCCGCTGGCGTACGACCGTGATCTGCAGGAGGACAAGGAACCGGTCTTCGATGCGGTCGACAGCCTGCTGCTGCTGCTGCCTGCGTTGACCGGCATGCTCGCCACCATGTCCGTCGACACCGACCGGATGGCAGCGACGGCGTCCGGTGGCTTCGCGCTCGCGACCGACGTCGCCGAGCATCTGGTCCGCCGCGGCGTCCCCTTTCGCGAGGCGCACGAGGCGGTCGGGCGGCTGGTGGCCTGGTGTGCGCGCGAGGGATGTGACCTCGACCAGGTCTCCGACGCCGTGCTGGCAAGCGTGAGCGAACATCTCGGGCCCGAGGTGCGGGAGGTGCTGTCGGTCGCCGGTGCGCTCGCCGCCCGATCCAGCCCGGGCGGCACCGCGCCCGAGCGGGTTCGCGAACAGCTCGACGAGCTCACCGGCCTTGTAGCGTCGCATCACCGATGGGCAAGCCAGGACTGATCGCTGCGGACCGCGGACGATGACCGCACGCGGGTCCGGCCGGCTGCTGCCGGCCGGCTTCTACGCCCGGCCGGTCCTGGAGGTGGCACCGGCTCTGCTCGGCAGCGTGCTCGAGCACGCCGGCGTCCGCGTGCGGCTGACTGAGGTCGAGGCGTACGACGGAGCGAATGATCCGGCGTCGCACGCCTACCGCGGGTCGACCGCACGCAACGCGGTGATGTTCGGGGCGCCGGGACACGCTTACGTGTACTTCTCTTACGGCATGCACTTCTGCGTCAACGTCGTGTGCGGGCCGGTCGGTACGGCGTCGGCGGTGCTGCTGCGGGCCGGCGAGGTCGTCGCCGGCCTGGACGTCGCACGCGCCCGACGTCCGGGCGCCGGTGACAGGGACCTTGCCCGCGGTCCGGCCCGGCTGACGCTCGCGCTCGCGATCGACCGCGCGCAGAACGGCGTCGATGTCACCTGCGCCGGGTCGGAGCTGCGGCTTCTGCGCGGCTCCGCACCGGATCCGGAGACGGTGCGCAGCGGCCCCCGGGTCGGCATCGCGGCGGCGGCGGATCGGCCGTGGCGGTTCTGGATCGACGGCGAGCGCTCGGTGTCGGCGTACCGTGCTCATGTGCCGCGTCGCCGACCGGGCGCGGCCGCTGTCGTGCGAGAGGATGAATAGGTGAGCGCCGAGGTCCTCGACGAGCTGGCCTGGCGTGGGCTGATCGCCGACTCCACCGACCCGGACGCCCTTCGCGCGCAGCTCAGCGCCGGACCGGTCACGCTCTACTACGGCTGCGACCCGAGCGCGCCGAGCCTGCACATCGGCAACCTGATCGGCCTGATCGTGCTGCGCTGGTTCGAGCGGTCGGGGCACCGTCCGATCGGGTTGGCCGGTGGCGCCACCGGGTTCATCGGCGACCCCGGCGGACGGTCGAGCGAGCGCAACCTGCTGACCGTCGACGAGGTCGAGCACAACGTCGAACGGATCCAGGCCCAGATCGCCCGGTTCATCGACATCGGCGAGGGCAAGGGCCGGCTGGTCAACAACATCGAGTGGACCGCGGGGCTGTCGGTGATCGACTTCCTGCGCGACATCGGCAAGCACTTCCCGGTCAACGTCATGCTCGGCAAGGAGTCGGTGAAGGCCCGGCTCGAAAGCGGCGGGATCAGCTACACCGAGTTCAGCTACATGCTGCTGCAGTCCATGGACTACCTCGAGCTGTTCCGTCGTTACGACTGCCGGCTGCAGATCGGCGGCAGCGACCAGTGGGGGAACCTCACGTCGGGCATCGACCTGATCCGCCGGGTGGAGGGCGCGAACGTCGCGGCGCTCAGCTGGCCGCTGGTGACGACGGCGACCGGCGAGAAGTTCGGCAAGTCGACGGGGGGCGGCAGCCTGTGGCTGGATCCCGAGCTGACCTCGCCGTATGCGATGTACCAGTACTGGGTGAACGTCGACGACGCCGATGTCGGTCGTTACCTGCGGTTTTTCACCTTCCTGCCGCACGAGGAGATCGAGGCGCTCGACCAGGAGACGGCGCAACGCCCGGCCGCTCGCACGGCCGCCCGTCGGCTGGCCGAGGAGGTCACGACGCTGGTGCACGGCGCCGAGGAGACCGCCAAGGCACAGGCGGCGAGCCGGGCGCTGTTCGGCCAGGGCGAGCTACGCGACCTCGATCCGTCGACGCTGCGGGCGGCGCTGGCCGAGGCCGGCCTGCACGAGGTTGACGGCTCGATGCCGAATGTCGTGAACCTGCTCGAGGTGACCGGTTTGTGCGGGAGCCGGTCCGAGGCCCGCCGCACGGTCGAGCAGGGCGGCGCGTACCTCAACAACGTCAAGGTCAGCGAGACCGACTACGTGCCGAACCAGGCCGACCTGCTGCCCGGTGGGTTCCTCGTCGTACGGCGGGGGAAGCGCGCGGTGGCCGGGGTATCGTCGCCCGGGAGTCACGCGTAGCCCACGCTCGTTCTGCTTTGACACGGTGAGCGGGCTGACATAGCGTGGCTCGGTTGCCCCGAGACGGGTCGAGAGACCCCGACCGGTGCGCATCCGTCCCTTGAGAACTCAACAGCGTGCCAAAAGTCAGCGCCAAACGCCCGGTTTGGGCCACTTCGGTGACCCCTGAAACCGGGGCAAGATTGGCGATGACAGACGTACAGCGAAGTTTGTAAGTCTGATCAACGTCAGGTGACGGTTCGGCTCGGACCCCCGTAGCCGTAACCGATCTCCTTCGATGCTGGTGACCGGATCGACTCCTTGCGAGTCGCCGCCGGCTCATCGACAGACATCAACGGAGAGTTTGATCCTGGCTCAGGACGAACGCTGGCGGCGTGCTTAACACATGCAAGTCGAGCGAAGCCCATCCCTTCGGGGATGGTGACTGAGCGGCGAACGGGTGAGTAACACGTGGGCAACCTACCCTCAGCTCTGGGATAACCCCGGGAAACCGGAGCTAATACCGGATATGACCTCGAACGACATCGCTCGAGGTGGAAAGTTTTTCGGCTGAGGATGGGCCCGCGGCCTATCAGCTTGTTGGTGGGGTAATGGCCTACCAAGGCGACGACGGGTAGCCGGCCTGAGAGGGCGATCGGCCACACTGGGACTGAGACACGGCCCAGACTCCTACGGGAGGCAGCAGTGGGGAATATTGCGCAATGGGCGGAAGCCTGACGCAGCGACGCCGCGTGAGGGACGAAGGCCTTCGGGTTGTAAACCTCTTTCAGCAGGGACGAAGCGAAAGTGACGGTACCTGCAGAAGAAGCACCGGCCAACTACGTGCCAGCAGCCGCGGTAATACGTAGGGTGCAAGCGTTGTCCGGAATTATTGGGCGTAAAGAGCTCGTAGGCGGTCTGTCGCGTCGGCTGTGAAAACTCGGGGCTCAACCCCGAGCCTGCAGTCGATACGGGCAGACTAGAGTGTGGTAGGGGAGACTGGAATTCCTGGTGTAGCGGTGAAATGCGCAGATATCAGGAGGAACACCGGCGGCGAAGGCGGGTCTCTGGGCCATAACTGACGCTGAGGAGCGAAAGCGTGGGGAGCGAACAGGATTAGATACCCTGGTAGTCCACGCCGTAAACGTTGGGCGCTAGGTGTCGGGGACCTTCCACGTCCTCGGTGCCGCAGCTAACGCATTAAGCGCCCCGCCTGGGGAGTACGGCCGCAAGGCTAAAACTCAAAGGAATTGACGGGGGCCCGCACAAGCGGCGGAGCATGTGGCTTAATTCGAGGCAACGCGAAGAACCTTACCTGGGTTTGACATGCAAGGAAATCCCATAGAGATATGGGGTCCGCAAGGGTCTTGCACAGGTGGTGCATGGCTGTCGTCAGCTCGTGTCGTGAGATGTTGGGTTAAGTCCCGCAACGAGCGCAACCCTCGTTCTATGTTGCCAGCGGATAATGCCGGGGACTCATAGAAGACTGCCGGGGTCAACTCGGA